>JAFGJA010000485.1 GCA_016929355.1 Anaerolineae bacterium
GTTCCGCCGCATCCATTGCCCCTCTATCAGGGTGATGGCTATTGCCTTGCCTGGGATGGCGTCACCTGGTATGTGTATGGGGGCGGTCAGTTGCTGGGTTATCTCTGGTTCTACGATGTCTTTATTCCCATTTGCCCAATGGGCCCTGAGAACTGGGATTATTCCGACTCGGTGGTTGGCACATTCGTAGACAATACCGAATTGCTGCAATGGCCGGACTCGACGCAGGGGATCGGCGTGGTCATGGAAGCGGGCAAAACCGCCTGGGTTCACGGCGTTGATGAATCCGGTATGTACTTCCAAATCAGCCAGGGCGCAGGCTTGGCCTGGGTTCCCGTCAGTTCGATGACGCCGAACTATGATGATGTCTGGAACGGCACACCCTTGATTGTGCCCATCATCGAACTGCCTGATCCGTATTAAGCACCGACCAGAGTACGTTCGTTAATGTAAGTTAAAAGACCAAACCGGGCGCTGTGTGCGTCCGGTTTTTTTTTGTGAGAGTTGCACCACTTCGCCAACTCATCTAGAATAATGACACAAGTCAATCGTTAGAATACTGCATCCAGTGCTAAACAAAAGGAGATTTCTAATGAACCGTCTATTCCGTTTTGCGCTTATCGCCATCATGATCAGCGCCGTCATTGCTTTTGTCAGCCCGGTTGAAGAAACGGCTCATGCCCAGAACGCGATCACTTGCGAAGGTGATCTGGTCATCGTCGGTGGTCCCTATACCAATCCTTACGCAACTAACCTGTACTGGATTGGGGGCGATGGTCCGGGACTGCCTACGCCCAAGGTCATGGTTGGGACCTCACTCTATATCACCTGGACGGTTAAAGGCCCCGGCACATGGTCGAACCTGGTCATGTATTGGCAGCGTGGCGCAGGCGGGGGCGTATCCAGCTACGCCTTCCACGCGGGTTGTGCTGAAGTCGTGCCCGGCTGCGATTCGGGTATCTACCTCCCCGACACCGCCGTCGGTGGCACGATCACCGATAACGCCGCCGTGTTTGCGTTCCCCGATCCGACCCAGATCACCGGCACGGTCCTCGAAGTAGGCAAGACCTTCTGGATGGATGGTTTGGACTCAACGGGCATGTACCGCCAGGTGTTGGTCAGTTGTGAATGGGTCTGGGTGGAAGCCGCCAAGACCGGGCCGAACTACGATGAGGTCTGGAACGGCCACCCGTTGCCCAGCCATACCGTCAACTAACCTGTAAACGCGCGATTTAGCGCACTCGTTAACCACATAACAAAAACGCCCCTGCCGGGTTCGGTGGGGGCGTTTTTTATTGGGAACAGTTGTAAGTTTTTAGTTCTAAGTTGTTATGGAGAAAATAGGTAGAGTTGGCATGATCTTTTGTAGGGGAGCACCGATGTGTGCTCCCGTTTTTCCGGGCGAACACATTGGTCCGCCCCTACAAATTCGCCGCGAATCGACTTCGCCAACAGGATCGCTTGCGGGGAGGGATTTAGGGTGGGACAAACGCTTGCGAAGCGATCAGGGTTTACTGAAAACTGATAACTCAACTTCAATCAATTCCTGAACACCAACTGCCGGTAAACCATCTCCATCGGCAGCCCGCGCTCGTCAAATTCCGGCATGACCGGGATCGAGAGCAACGGCCCTTCACCCGCCGCCATTACGACCAGGGCCAGCGCGTCGATGATGTCATCCGGGGCGACTTCGCGGCGCGGGAAATCGATCTTGATGCGCTCAAAAATAGCATCTGTCGGGGCAAACCGCGCGCGCAAACAGGCCAACCGTTCCGCCTGCCCGATCTTTTTCCGCTTCGGATACCACATCGGACGCCCACCCGCCAGTACCCAAAACGCCACTTCGGGGTGCGACTCGCGGATGCGGGATCGCGCTGCGACACTCTCCAACAAGAGCGTGTCAATTTCACGGATTTTCGGCACAATGTTCCAGGTTTGGACCGTGAACCGGCTGCCGGTTAATCGTTGGTTGATCGCGCACGCCTGCGGGTACGTTTCCGCTTTGATCGCGGCGCGCGTCGGCGGCGGAAACACGCTCGACTGCCGGAACGGACTCAATAACTTGCGCGCCACATAATCACACTCCCGGATCGGGGTATCTTCGCTCGGTAAGCCAATCGGCATATCAAGCAGAATTAAAGAGGCGTCATGCAGCGCGTTCCAGAGATCGCCAATCGTGGAAAACAGATCGGCCCGCCATGTGTCATCATCCAGAGTTATCGCCAGCCATCCGGCCCGACAACCATCCACACCTACCAGCACAAAACCCTCTCGTTTTTCGCTCAGTCAGCACATGGACTCTATTATACCCCGTGAGTCAAGTGGTTCGCCCTAACCAAACCTGTGCGTTCTGTTAGAATCCCCTTTCACAATTGCGGGTATAATTATTCCTCCGCGCGGATCAAGACCTGGGTCTGACGCAGCAATGTATTTTCCATTTCCAACCCTATTGCGTTCGCGGTTGCCAGATTAAGCGACGATAGCGGCTCGGCCACTTCAACGGGCAAAGCTCCCGGATCAGCCCCATCGAGAATTTGATCGACGAGATGCGCGGCTTGTTTGCCTGCTTCAAAAGGACTGTAACTATAGGAACACAAAATCCCGGCTTCGACATGCGCCAGCGATGATCCTGAAGTCGGCAACTTCCGCGCAATCGAGACTTCCACCCACTGCGGATATAATGATCCGACCAGCGAATCCGGCCCCAAAAAGATCGCGTCAATGTCTGCTGGCAAATTATCGATCAACGCCTGCACACTCTCCACATCGGGCGTTTCAACCGGGACAAGCTCCACACCCAAATCAGGCGCGATCAACTGCAAAGCAGCCAGCGTATTGGTCGGGCTGGCATCATTGGGGTTATAGGGATACAAAATGCGTTTGACATCAGGCGCAACCTGAATCAGCCATTCGAGACGTACTT
Organism: Anaerolineae bacterium; assembly: GCA_016929355.1. GTDB lineage: Bacteria > Chloroflexota > Anaerolineae > Aggregatilineales > Aggregatilineaceae > JAFGJA01. The sequence continues at coordinate 2,924 of JAFGJA010000485.1, forward strand.
CTTCATTCTGTCCACTGATGATGCCGGTAATATTGCCGCCCGGTTGGGCCAGTTCAGAGACAATACCGGTACTAATGGGGTCCGTGACCGGCACAAACACCACCGGCGTGCCGGTTTCCGCCGTCAAGGTTTTGGCCGAAATTGTTACTGGCGTCGTTAGCGACAGGATCACATCCACATCCTGATCGATCAAGCGCTGCAAAGCGGCTTCATGTTCATCACGGCTGACGGGACCATCATAGATATAGGTAATGTCCTTGTCAGTATAACCGAATTCGGCCATCCCCTCTTTGAAGCCCTCAACCACCGGGTCCAATACGCCCGCGATATTCACAATACCGACGGTATAGCCATCATTACCGTCATCATTGCCCATGAGGAGTACGACAGCGATTATGACAAGCGCCACCACGATAACAGCACCCACCAGGATAACTATCCGTGCATTCTGCCCCGACATCATGAGTCTGCCTCCTACATCATGAACATTATTAAGTCGTGCATACTCTTAGTATGGCACACTCAGGGGGCAAAGTCAATCAAAAATAGAGAAAGTATTAACCATAAGGGGCTTATTACGTCTTCGGCGGGCGCGGGAAAAAAGCGCTGGTGCGCCTCATATATTCCTCATATTTCGGCTTCTGGCGCATAGCGCGTTCCAGCATCGCCACGCCGGAAACAAACACCAACAAATACGTCATCAACGCGGGCGCAAAAATTGTCAGCCCGCCCCACCCCGTACCGAGCGCGATCAGCCAGAAGCCCCACCACTGCGCCGCATCGCCAAAGTAATTCGGGTGGCGCGTCCACGCCCATAAACCGTGATCCAGCACCTGGCCCTGATTGGCTGGATTACGCTTGAACTGCATCAACTGCCAATCACCGCCCGCCTCAAAAATGAAGCCGATCAGCCACACCAGCGCACCGAGTCCGTCCAGCACCGTGAGCTTGTCCGGCGATCCGAAAGTGTGCGCGGCCAACAAAGGCGCAGAAATGATCACGATCAGCGCGCCTTGCAGCAGAAACACCTGAAAATAGCTGAACCACCAATAGCGATCCGGGCCATAGTCCTGCCGGAACTGCTGGTAGCGATAATCCTCACCTTGGCCCCAATTGCGCACCAGGATATGCAGCGACAATCGCCCGCCCCAGATCGTCACTAGCGCCGTGATCAGCAGCTTACGTCCGGCGAACCCATCATCCGCCAGCGCGTAGTACGCCCAGGCCAGCACGACAAAGCCCATGCCCCAGCCCACATCGACAATACTCGCGTTTTTCAAGTAGACGCTGATGATCCAGGCGACGGTCACATACGCCCAGATGATTAACGCGCCAATGCCCCAGATTTCAAAAAATGACATCGTATGTTCTCCTATGTGTCCAAATGACTAATTATATTATACAAATAAATAGCAAAATATGAACACAAAAAGGAGCGCCATAACGACGCTCCTTGTAAACACCGCGCAAAATGTGTTAAAGCACTTAACCCCGGTACGGACGCAGCCCATACTGATCGATAATCAGCCGGTTCAGGCGTTCGGGATCAGGGCCGACTTCTTGTAAGCGCTTGAACAGTTCCATAAAACCGTGCGGTTTGACCAGAAATACATTGCACCCGTTCGAAAACGCCTGATCCATCAAAGAGCGCTCATCCAACATCGTCGCCATGATAAAACAGGCTTTCGGATACCGCGCGCGCAGCTTGGTGATCAAATCCACGCCTGCCATATCCGGCAGCTTGTGATCAATGACCAACAACGCGATCTCGTCGTATTTCAGGGCAATATCGAGCGCTTCCTGCCCTTCCGATGCGCCTTTGACATCAAGCTTGGCCTGCTCCAACAGCCGCATCAAAAAGTCACGATTAGCCGGTTCATCATCCACCACCAGCGCCACAAGCGGCTGTGGTGGCGCAGTTTCAGCCGGGGGCTGAGGTGCGGCGGCGGCCTCAGTGGTCGGTTTCGGGGCGGCGGCCTCAACATCTGGAGGAGGGGACACCGCCTTAACTGTTGGCTCAGTCGTCGGCTCAGTCGTCGGCTCAGTCGTTGGCTCAGTTGTCGGTTCAGTTGTCGGTTCAGTTGTCGGTTTAGTCGTCGCCTTAGCCGTTGGTTTAGTCGTCGGCTTGGCGGGCGGAGTCGATGTCATAGTCGGTGCAGTTGCCGGTGGGCTGGCCGCGGTGGCCTCAGGAGTGGTTTGGCCGCTTTGCGACGCACCAGGGCCAGAGAGCTGCTCCTCACTCATAGGGTCTTATCCTTATTGGGCGATGGTGACTGATTCATATCAGCCGTTACTGTTTCCGACGCGGACGATGAGGATACAGGCGATTCACTGGCCGGATTCGCGGCAGGCGTAAATAGCGGCGTTGCCGATTTTTGCGACGCATCTTCGCCCGCCGGGGCGGGCGATTCCGCTACGGGTGGAGTCGTCGATTCTACTGCCGGAGCCGTTTCGGTGACTGTTTCGGTGACTGTTTCTGTGACCGTTTCCGTGACCGAGTCGGGCGTAGGCGTCGGGGTAGCGGTTGCGGCCTCCGCTGTCTGATGATTCCCTGATGTGGTAATGACGCGGGCAGGTTGATCGCCGTTGGCTTTGGCAAATAGCGCCTCGTACTCATCGATCAAATTCAACAGATCGGTGATCACCAGGGGTTTAGGCAAATATTGGTCACAACCCGCTTCGAGGAACCGTTCCCGATCCCCCATCATCGCGTAAGCCGTAATCGCCACCACCGGGCGGTAATCATTGCGTGCGCGCAGCACGCGGACGACTTCCATCCCATTCATACTACCGGCCAATTCAATATCCAGTAGAATCAGGTTAATTTCGGGATCTTTAGCGAGGACATCCAGCGCGCCTTCGCCATCTTCACGAAAGACCACGCTGCATTTTTTCGCGCGCAACACACGCTCGACAAGCGCCTGGTTGACTTCATTATCTTCGACGTAGAGAATACGCATAACCTTTTAACCTATCGTTCTCTCTCTGGGAAACCTATTTAGATGGGTCCGTGACAGTAGCCGGGCGGATCAATTTGCGGGTGGTAGGTGAATGGGGCTTCACTGGTGCTTCTTCCGCTACCCCTTGGGCTGTTTCACCGGCGGCTGATCCATCTTCACTGGACACTGGAACCGGGACATAATGCGGCAAGCTGAAATAGAAGGTGCTGCCCTTGCCTAAGATACTCTCAAACCACAGCCGCCCATTCATCAAACGGAGCAGCGTCTGTGAGATCGCCAGGCCCAACCCGGCCCCTTGACGCCCCTTTTTGCGGCCCGCCGTACCTTGCCGGAACTCCTCAAAAATGGTCGATTTATCGGAGTCGGCGATCCCGATGCCGGTATCCTCAACCCCGAAGATAACCTGTCCATCTTCCACCTTAACGCTCAGGCGAATATAACCGGAATCGGTGAATTTAGCCGCATTTGAGAACAAGTTGAGCAAAACCTGCCGCACGCGCAACGGATCGCCCAACACCATCGGCACGAGATCGGGCAGTTCGCGCTGAAGGTCAATATGGGGGCCTTTATCACCGATCAAGCCCACTGCCGTTGACAACACACCTTTGACAATGGGTTCCAGATCGACGGGCTGAATTTCCAGATCGAGCTTACCGGCGTCCACCTTCGACAGATCGAGAATATCGTTAATAATGTTGAGCAGAATTTTACCACTGCTCAAAATCTGGTTCATATCCTGGCGATATTGGAGCGGCAGTTCCACACCATCATACATCGCCGGAAAATCAAGCATCGTCTGGCTGAAACCGATGATGGCGTTAAGCGGCGTCCGCAGTTCATGGCTCATATTCGCCAGGAATTGCCCCCGGAAATTCTTCGCTTCTTCCGCCGCGTGACGCGCCTCTTCTAATGCCAGATTCGCTTTTTGCACTTCATGCGTGAGCGCTTGCTGGCGCAGCAAACTCCGTTCGAGTTCCTGACGGCTTTCGAACAGCGCGAAAGTCGTTTGCCGTTCCTTACGATAGTTCTCCAGCGCCCATTCCGCAATCGCGTACAATTCACCGCTCACCTGGGCCGAAAGCCCGGTGGCAATGACGGTCAGGAACAACGCGAAAAAGGTGCTTTCGGATAGAACGAATTTGATTTCATTAATCGTGGGCACGCCAATTGTCACGCCAATCACGATCAGCAGCATGGTAAACGTATCTTTTACCGGCAGCAGCAGACCCACCACAAACAGCAACACGGGGAAGATATAAGGCGCATACTCCTCACCGAATTTGCTGCCCGAAGCCAGCGAGAAACCAATCGCAATGATGGCTCCCATCGCGTAGCTCCACACCGCGCGATTGTATTGATCCTGCCGCAAAAACTGCCCGGTGATGAAACACCCGATAGCGAGAATGGTGGTCGGGACGATCATGTCAATTAAAACTGCGTCGCGTCCACCACTGATAACGATTAAAGCCCACCATGCCAAAAATGCGGTAAACAGGGTGACTTTCCACAAAATGCCCAGCCGTTCGGCCCGAACCTCTTGCGCAAAGGTTAATTGCGTTGGGAGATCACTCCCGGCCTCGCCATCCGCCGGTAGGGCGGTCTTCTGTTCGGCGGCCTCTTGCGCGGCCAACTCATTTTTCTCTTCCCGATTCACCGGGTATTCTGGTAACATAGCATCCTTATCCTCTTACCCATTGTGCCGTGTTGCAACCTGTGGATGGAAAAAATCGTATTCTAACCAGTCAATAATTGTCTTTTAGTATACAACGCTTTTTATACTTATTTTATGATTCAAACCGGCTTCCTACCCAATTTTCAGAGCAGTTTCATAAATGCCGCACCTTATCGCCAACTTGTGCGTAAATGAATATAATAAGAGTGGCATGACGACGCATCGATCAGGCTATTGTCGATTGGATCAGGTTCTCAATTCCTACGCAGCGCATTAATGGATTTTTGATGTTAATTTTACTTAACGTCAATAATTCCATTATACGTGGAATTGAACCCGATGTCTACTCTATAATATCCACGCTAGTCTGTGACCGGCAAGAAGGAGGGCTTATGTTTCGCTGGATAGCTCGTTTCTGAGCACGTCAACAAGCGCGGCGCGCAAGCCGTATTGGACGCCGTACACGACGGAGTTTATTCCGCCGCCGTTAAACCGTTAGTGGTCAATATCATGCTGTTCATTAAGAGCGGGGATATGCTATGAATCAACAACTCATCCATGCTAAAACATACCTGGCACGCATCTTTCAGAATCGGTTGATCCTCCTGGGGATTCTGTTCTTCATCCAGATGCAGTTTTTTGTGATCAACCTGTTGAATTCACATTTGCGGGAACCGAATGAGGGCTGGGAACTCAAAATCCCGATGGTTGATAACAATCTCACCCCGAATGGTGTGTGGTTAATTCCCTATACCATTGGCTTTTTCTTCGCCATTCTGGTTCCGCTCTGGGCCATGTTCTTTATGCCGAGCAAGTTATATCGCCAGTTCGTGATCGCGCTGGTGGTGGCGGCGCTGTTTAGTTATGCCATCTATATCTTGCTCCCAACCTATGTCGTCAAACCAGCGCCGGAAACCGTACCCGGCAATCATGTGTTGGCGCAGATGCTGCGTCACACCTATGAGCTTGACGCCGAAGCCAGCACCCATAATGCTGCACCGAGCCAGCATGTGTTTTATGCCATTATCAATGCCTGTTTCATGATCCACTTCCGGCCTCGCAAGCGTGTCTTTATCTTCTGGACGCTGCTGGCTACGTCGATTTCCGCCTCAGCCTTGCTGACTATGCGCCACAATTCGCCCGATCTGATCGCGGGGTATCTGGTGGCGGTGGGCGCATACTACACCGGCCTGTATCTGGGCGCTAAAGTGACGAGTTGGTTGGATGACGAGGAAGACTCGGTGATTCTGCCGGTATTGGCTTGGCGCATCTCATCGCGCAAAGCGAAGTATCCGCGCTCTCACCCCCGTTCGCGCGATCTGCGGGCGGAGCAGTTGTA
>JAFGJA010000486.1 GCA_016929355.1 Anaerolineae bacterium
CTCATGCTGGCGAGCACCATCGTGAAAGCCTATCGTTGGAGCTTACTCGTGCGCCAGAGTCACATGGATGTCTCGTTCCGGCGCTTGCTCGGATCGTATCTGGTGGGCGCATTTTTCAGCACCGTGCTGCCGACCTCCGTCGGCGGGGACGCGGTGCGCGCGGTGGATACCGCCGCCAAAACGCGCCGTGTCGCCGACTCGACTTCCTCCGTGCTGCTGGAACGGGCCATCGGCCTGATCACGGTCATGGGCGCGGGCAGCATCTTCGCGCTGTTCATGGAACCGGGCAAAGTCTCCCCGATTTTCATACTGATGGTCCATGCCATGTCGTTAGCAGGTCTGATCGGGCTGGTCTTTCTGCGGCAGGGCTGGTTCATGGACCCCATCGCCGCGCTGCTGACGCGCCTCAAACTCGCTATGGTCGTGAAGCGGGTTAAAAGTCTCCAGGCCGCTTTTTCCGAACACCTGGAAAGCCCGCTCATTCTGCTAGCGATGTTCGTGCTTTCGATCATTGCGAACGCGCTCACGATGGGCGCGACCTATCTCGTCTTGACCGCCGTCACGGACAAACACATCCCGGTAGAAGCCTTTGTGCCGATGATCGCGCTGGCGACCACTGCCGAACTCGTGCCGATTTCCCCGGCAGCGTTGGGCGTCAAAGAATCCGCGTATGTCTTTTTCCTGGGCATGATCGGCGTACCCAATACGGCGGCGGGCGTGATAGCGATCATCATGCGCGTGCTGGTCTGGGCGTTGGCGCTGCTCGGCGGGATCGTATTCATGCTGCGCACCATCAGCGCACGATCTGAGGATGAACCGCCGCCCGACCAACAACCGCCCGGCGAACGCCATAGTAAACCCGTGCCGGTTGATTCATCCTCTGAACTGGCGATGGACAGCCTGATCGAAGTGCCCGCCATCGCCATACCCGCACCCGTGATCGCACCCGCAGCAGGAGATTGATCGTCACATCCATGCAAAAACTAATCCGCTTTGTTCGTAAAGCAACCCGTATTCTCGTTGACCGGCTGCGCAATCAGGGCGTGCGCGTCACCTTGATCTGGCTGTATGGGCGCGGTTTTCCCAAATTGACCGGGATTCCGTTGGTGCAGTTCAGCCACATTACGCCGGACCTCTGGGTCGGGGGCCAGTTCGGAAAAATCGGCAAACGCAAATTAGAGCGGCAGGGCGTGGTGGGCGATGTGAATATGCGCGTTGAATTTGACGACGCCGCGCATGGCCTCGCCTTAGCCGCATACTGCCACCTGCCCACCGTTGATGACGCCGCCCCGACCATTGCGCATTTGCAGCAAGGCGCGGACTTTATGCAGCGCGTCATTGCCGATGGGGGTTCAGTCTATGTGCATTGCGCCGGGGGCATCGGGCGCGCGCCGACGATGGCCGCCGCCTACCTGATCACACAAGGCTACACGCTGGATGAAGCTGTCGCGCTGATCAAACAAACGCGGCCCTTTATTCGCATCATGCCGCCGCAGTGGGAACAATTAAAACGCTTCGAAACATTACACCGAGATGGAAAATGAACAACTCTGCACCCAAAAAATTCGCGGTCTCACTCAACACCCGCCAGAATGGGAGCGGGCTGGTCGATTCGCTGGCCCACTTTTACGTGGACTATCTGCACCAATTGGACGTTGTGCCGATCCTGGTCCCGAACAATATCACCGATATAAACGCTTATCTCACTGCCGTTGGCGCTGATGGGCTGCTGTTGACGGGCGGCAGCGACCTTGATCCGGTGCGGTACGGGCAACCGGACACCCACGCGGTGCGCATTATGCCCGCGCGCGATACGACTGAATTCGCCCTGCTGGATTGGGCCACCGCCCATCATGCCCCCGTGATCGGCATTTGCCGGGGCATCCAGACGATCAATGTGTATTGGGGCGGGAGTCTGGTGCAAGATATTCCCGCGCAGATCGGGACGCAGGTGAATCACGACGAAACCACGCACCCGATCACGCTCATTGATGATCAGTTCGCGGCGCTGATCGGCGCGCGCACGATCACCGTCAACTCGTTTCATCACCAGGCCGCGACGGTGGCAATGCTGGCGAACGATCTGGTCCCGTTTGCGATCTCCGAACCGGATGGCATTGTCGAAGGGGTGTATCACCGCACCCAGCCGATCCTCGGCGTGCAGTGGCATCCCGAACGCGCCGTACACTCGCGCGAGACGGACTTGAAAATGTTCCGGCACTTTTTGGCGCAGGGGATGTTTTGGCGAGGGTGATTCGTTGCCCCCTCTCCGCGTGCGACATTGTTGGCGAACCTGATTTTCGTAGGGGAGGGTTTGCAAACCCTCCCTGGGCAACTTTGCAAAGTCGCCCCTACAAAAACCTGCGAAACGAATTCGCCAACGGTATCGCGTGCCGGGAGGGGTTTACATCCAATCAAATTCGAGATACTCACCGCCATCATAGCCACACACGCCCATACGCGGCGAATTGACCACCGGCAGCGCCATATCCCACCCGCACTTATGCGTGCGCAGGCAGTCTTCACACAAGAAGCCACCGTTTTCCTCCCATTGGCACTCGGTACAGATCGCCACCGCTTTGTTTTTCTTGCAAGTCCCGCAAATAAATTCGGGCGCTTCGTTCTGCGCGAGAATCGTCACCGGATCATCAGGATCGACTTTGCCGACGCGCTCACTGATCACTTTCAGATCGAGTTCGGTGGTGCTGCCAAAATCGTATTCGTGGCGGAATTCCTGCCCCACTTTGAGGACTTCGCTTAACGGCGTGTCAATGTCCCCTGACGCCGGACCACCGAAGCCACCTAACCCGGCCAATCCGCCCAACATCCCGCCCGGACCACCTCCCAACAGCGCGCCCAGAAGGGGATTATCCTGCCCCCCCAACGCTTTGAGCAAACTGCCGGTCATCTTACCCATAACCGCGTCAAAATCTTCTTCGGTGTAGTCTTCCCCCTTGCCGGGCGCGTCTTCCTCAATCGCGTCAAGATCGTCCATAAAGCCCTGGATCGCGTCCTCGCTCACGCCCATCTGTTTGAACATAGCGGTCATATCCGCTTTCATCGCGGCGATTTCGGCATCATCGTCAGCGTCATCGTCAGCGTCATCATCCAGATCATCATCCAGATCATCATCGTCATCATCCCCCAGCATGATCAAGTCCGGCATCCCCGGCATGAACGGCATCATCATGCCAGCGTCACTATCGCTATCATAACTGCGCCCGGCGATGGTGAACGCGCTCAGATGCCCGCAGCATTCGAGCCACTCCATGCGCAAAAAATCATCCAGTTCGGCCAGCGTTTCGGTGGCGGGCATTTCGATATGCATCCAATAGGCGGGGTTATAGCGCCCCTGCACGCGGATGTGAAACAATTTTTGCGGTTCACCGTCCCATTGCTCATCGGCGGCGACACGCGCCTGGCATGATGCTAAATGGGCCGCGATCCCGCGCTTTGAATATTCTTTACCGCAAAAACGACATTTGCCTTTGGTTTGTTGTGGGGGCATTTTTTCTCTCTCCTGAAAATAAAACCCATTTCACCGCAGAGATGATCGCGTTAAAACCAGAGAAAATCAAAGGCTCAATTTTCATTTCTTTGATCTGTCGCGCGTGTGGTGACATGGGCAACTCCTGAAAACCCTTTTCCTCGCCAAACTCCCCCTCTCCGTGTGTGGAGAAGGTGGCAACCAGATGTTGCTCAGGGGGTGAGGTTTCTACTATTCAAATGCGAATATAAATAAAATCAATCCAACGGCGCAAGCGGACGGATCACGCTGCTGGTCGGCGGCGCGGCGGACACAACGAGCGGCAGAGGTTCAACCGGGGCGCGACCCGGCCCCGCAATAATCGTTTCTGGCGAGACAAAACTGGCCGAGAGAAGCGCCTCGCCCGTTTGCCCATTCACAATCGCCGGGCAGCGCGATCCGTTGCGCATAACGAGCGTGATCATCCAGACGGGCAGCAGTTGCAGGCGATAATTCATACCTTCGATGACCACATCCGCCACACGCCAGAATGGAGTATCCGGCGGGTTATAGGCGTTCGAGTCGGTGCGTGCGAGGTCCATCGGCGGCGGGGTATAACGCGGATTCACGGCAGTCTGGCGCGCGATATATTTGGCATACGCCCGCGCCGTGATCGACGCCTGCACCACGTCAATGCTGTACACCTGCGCCGCCCACTGCCCGCCCAAATAGCGCGGATCGTAGGGAACGAGCGCATCGAGATCATACGGCATCAGTTCATATAACACCGCCTGATCCGGTTTTTCGATGCCACCGACTACCGCTTCCTCAATGCTGAACGCGCCGAGCCGGATTCCGGGCGGGACCAGCGTCCCTGGCGGAACCATGACCGAAACCAGACCGCGAAACGACCAGAACGGCAGATACACGCCCCACATTTCGCCGCGCTCGATCTGCCCGCGCAGGTCGAGCGGCAGGCGTTTATGCAGCGCTTTAGCCGCTTGCTGCCGGTCTAATTTGAAGGGGAGAATCGCGTCCGGTTCTTCGAACGATCCCACTGTGTCCTGTACCAACACATGCGCCGAATCGCAAAATGGGCATTGTGTTTTGAGCGCGGTGTGGGTCAGGGTCAATTGAGCGTGGCAGTTCTGGCAGACCAATAGCCGCGATCCGACGCGCCACTCTTTAGAAAATCCATAACGCCGTTGCAGCAGCGCATTTTCCAGTTTGTCATACCGGTCATAACTGCGCAGTGTCACGACGCCCACATCGGGCCGGTAGCCGCACGAGCCGCAGATCAGCGCACCGAGCGCCACATCAAACGCCATGAGGCCCGTACAAACCGGGCAGTCCTGCGTTTCGGAGATCACATCAACGGTATCCACCGCCCCCGGTTCGGGCGTCGTGGGATGATCCGCGTTGGGGATCACACCTTCCAACACGCCTTTATCGCGCCAGGCGTAATCGTGATAAGGTTGGATGGTCAGGGCCGTTTCGAGATAGCGCAATTTTTGATCGGGGTCGTCCGTCGTCAGCGAGAGCAGATACCACGCATCAGCGAAAGTGTGCCGCTTGCCAAACAGCGCTTCCTCCAACACAATACGCGCCGTTTGCCGATCCCCTTCCTGAATACACTCCCACGCCATATCGAGCGCGCGCCGCTCTTCACCAGGCATTTCCCAATCGCGTTTGGGGGGATCGTATTTGGTGGGCGGGGCGGCGGCGTGATACTGCTGCACGAGCTGCCGTGCGGTTTCATCGCGGCGGATTGCGCCGCAAAACTGACACCAGAGTTCATCGCCATCGGGACTGGGCGACATGCGCGCGTCACATTTGGGACAGGTCGGGAGTTGCATAAAGAGTTTCACCACAGAGACACAAAAAACACAAAGATTGATAGGTTAAAACCGAGAAAAAACTACAACCTTAGTTTCAACTGCTTTGCGGCCCGCTAAGAATCATGCGCGGCGACGCCACAAAATTGAGTTCTGCGGCATCCTCTAAGCACAATGCGAGCGCTTCACGCAAATGATCGAGCAACTCTTCAAATGTTTGACCGTCGGTGACTTCCACCGTAATTTCGACGGTATCGGGCAACATAGTATATCCTCATCTCAATTCAACTACCCCCATTGTACTCGATTCGCGCCGCGCTGCCGCCCACGAAATTGGGTGATCGCTGCGTGACCTCGCCCTCGCTGGCGCTCGACCTCGCCCACGCGCTAACCCGACGCCATGTGATCTCGTTCGTCATGATCCAACAACGCCGCCAATGAGTCCGCATCAAGGGGCAGTTCGCCCTCGCCCGATCCGTCAAATTGAGCAAGCACGCGCTGTTTGAGTGTCGCCTTGAATTCGGCGCGCTCATCATCGTCCAACACATCCATCAAGAGAGCGAGTTGATCGGCGGGCTGCTGGCGTTTGCGCTTGCCGCCAGCGAACACCCCTTGCTCCGCGCTGCGCATCAGGAGAAAAGTCGAAAGCAGCGCAATAATCACTAACCCGAAAATAATACCCGGACTGCTGCCCGCGATGGCGAGCGCAATCCCGATCAGGGCGATGGCAAACCACATGACACCGATAATGGTGGTCCGTTCTTCACTGGGGGACATATGCGATGACATGACAAAACACCTCCTGGCGTAGCTGGTATCGCTCGTAACTATACCCTATACGCAAAGAGGCGCTAATTTGTGTCTGAACAAAAATACGCTAGTTGATGCGATTCTCGCGTCCGGCTGAATGGGCTAAGGCTGCTCCGGGCATCACACCGGAGCTAGACACTGGGGGGGAGGCTCCTTGTGAGGAGTCGAGCGCGTAGAATTGCAGGCTGGGCGTGATCCCCTTCAGACGAATCGCCAGCACTTCACGGAGTTCGGTTAACATTTCACGGAACGATGCGGCCTTCACAAACACACCTAATTCTTCATTGGAGGCCGTGTAAATGGGCTTGGCGGGATCATCTTTGATCACATCAATCCGAATTTTGACGATCTGGTGTGCGTTTTTCATTGCTTCCCCTACCGCTAAAGAAACCAAGTAACTAAGTTTAAACACATTGGGCGTTAGAGTCAATAAAAGCGCAATCAAAATTTGTGCTACAATGTCTGTAAATTCCAACAAAACAACAGAAAGAGATTATTTTTATGAGCAAGAAAAAGGAGAAATCAGCAAACGGGCATCTTGCGCTCAAAGATTTGCCTAAATCGACGGTTGCCCGCCTGGATAAACAATTTTACGAAACCGAACTCGAACGCCTCTATTTAGAATTGGTCAAAATGCAATACTGGATTCAAGAACACGGTGAACGCCTGCTGATCACCTTTGATGGGCGGGACGCCGCCGGGAAAGGCGGCATCATCAAGCGCATCACCGAACCGTTGAATCCGCGTGGGGTGCGGCTGGTCGCGCTCAGCAAACCCACGGACCGCGAGGAAACGCAGTGGTATTTTCAGCGCTACGTGGCCCATCTGCCCGCCGCCGGGGAAATCGTGATCTTTGATCGCAGTTGGTACAACCGCGCCACCGTCGAGCATGTGATGGGTTTCTGTACGGAGATGCAATACTGGGAATTTCTGCGATCCGCGCCTGAATTTGAACGGATGATCACCCGGAGCGGGATCAAGCTGCTGAAATACTGGCTCTCGGTCAGTGATGAGGAGCAGGAGTTACGCTTCCAATCCCGCGCAATGGACCCGACGCGGCGCTGGAAACTCAGCCCGATTGACCTGAAATCGCGCCAACTGTGGGTGGAATATTCCAAAGCCAAAGATATTATGCTGGAGTATACGGATATTCCCGAAGCCAGGTGGTATCAGGTGGATGGCGACGACAAGCGCCGCGCGCGCCTGAACGTCATGCGCCATGTCCTCGACTCCATGCCGTATGAGGACATCATCCCCAAGCCGATCAAGCTGCCGCCCCGCCCGCCGGATGATCTGGATTACAGCCGCCCGCCATTGGACAAGCATATTTACATCGAGGATCATTACGCGGGTAAGGTGAAAGGGGATAAGAAGAAGTAGGAAACCCCCATCCCTGGCCCTTCCCCCGCAAGCAGGGGAAGGGAACAAGTTATACACTTTGAAGTCCCTCTCCGCTTGTGGGGAGGGATTTAGGGAGGGGCTGCCTACATTAAATTGCGGTACGCGCTCGCAACGGCGCTCGCCTGCGAACTCACGACGCGGATCATTTCCTCGTCATGATCGCGCAAAAAGGCGCGCAGTTCCGCGACAGTGTTCACGCCCACATCAGCCAGCGTGCGCGCGGCGTAATGCTTGAACGTGTTGATATAAAACGCCATCGAATTCGCTTTTTCCTCGTAAAAACGATAGCCCGCCTTGCCCTCGACATTGCGCGTCCGTCCGCCGCGCCGCAAGCGTGTTCTGACCAGGGCCGGATTCGCGCTCTCAATGATCATCGTCGGGGCGCTGGCGCTGCCATGATACGGCATACAGATTTTGCCATTCGCGTGTTCAAAGTAAATATCACCTAACTCGACCACGCAGCGCGCTAACTGCTGGTTATACGAAATCAAATCCACGCCCATCAGCAGCAAATGCCCCACCTGCGAACCGACGCCGCCTTCCACCGCTACCGTGACGCCATTGAAGCGCGCATCGGTCACGATGCTGTAGACTTCTTCGAGCGTGGTCACAGCCATACCGTTCGTCGCGCTCGTACACTGCCGCCCGCCGCCATGACCAAAGAACAGCCCATCAACGGCCACATCCGGCGCGATCAATTTGAGCGCCTGTTTTTTATCCGTGACCTGCCCCACGAATAACTCGATCTCGTCGCCAAACGCCTGCCGGATCGCGTGTGCCGTTTCGATCACGCGCGGATCGCTGTTGATCGTGTAGATGCGAAACAGCCTCACGCCCGCGTGCTCGTAGAGCGTGCGCACATTCGCCAGTTCCGCTTCGACATTCGAACAGCCAATCGCCGCGCCGATGTTACGCTGCGCACGCTCATACACATCATCATCCAGACCGAGATTTTGCAGCACGTCTTTCGCCGCGCGAATCAAATCGGCCTGCTTATCGATATAGCCCGCCAGGATGTTATTCCGGTGTGTGAAAACGGCGTGATGCCCAATCGCCGCCGTGACCAGCACATCGCGCCAACCGGAGATCGCCGGCATCGACCCAATCGAAAAGATGCTGCGCGGATACTTGCCGATCATATTGTAGAGGCCATACCGCGCGCTGTTGGTACGCGAAACATACGCCTCAGAGGACAGTTTTTTGTAGCCGAGATCGCGGAACGCATACGTGCTGGTAATCTCTACCACGTCGTTATCGCGTGTCATGCCCAAGACGCTCTCAATCGTGCGCGAGCCTTTATTGCAGCGCGGCGGGACCACCGTTTCGCCGCTTTCCATCGCGCGCAGAATATCTTTCACTTCTTTGCGCTGGTTGCTCAGGAAAAAGTCAGCGCGCTGCGCCAGCGCAAGGCTGCGTCGTTCCGGGCCAAACTGCCAGATCACCGGCGTGCCGTTGCGGTTCATCTTTAAATTGCTGCGATCGACGTCCGTCAGGATCAAACCGAGACTTTTCGAGTCCGCTTTGGGCAGATAGCGCGTATAGTAGATGTTCGATTCATACGAAATGGGAGTGTATTTCCCGGCGGTAAATGCCTCGCTGACCGGGTTATCATCTTCCAGACATTCGAGCGCGTAGGCAAACCGCAGCGCCTTTTTCTTGTTGAGTTTATCCCACCGCACGCGCGCTAATTCCTGCTCATACGGTTCGGGCATCTTCGAAATGCTGTGGCCCACTTCGAACGGATCATCGTGCAGCGCTTCCAACGCGCGCCGCCGCATGGAATAGGTATCCTTCTCAGCGCCGGACATTTCGGCAAAGGTGCGGTTTTCGCCTTCCGGTTGACCGTCCGGGATGAACATATCATCCCAGCCGAATCCATGCGTGCCGCGCAAGGATTCCGCAATCGTGCCCTCAATGTTCCCTTCGCGGATATGCACGGCTGCGCCATCAAAAACCGCGATCAGAATTTTGGCGAGCGCGCGCCGATCCTTGCCCGCCAGCCAATCCTGCGCGATCATGCGGCGCATTTCGACATCTTCGGAAAAATACTTAATCAACGGCCCCGGCCGGCCACCGAGTCCGAAGATCGCCAGCGAGGTTTCCTCGACCAGAATCGGATTATACCCGTTCGCCTTATACGCTTCTTTGGCTTTATAACTCACCACCTTGTACGGGTCCATGTCCTGAATTTCTTCGATATTCAGGGGCCGCCCGACGATCTCCCAATCGGTCAGGATGCGTTGAAATTCGCGGAGCTTATTTTCGTTGCCGGTAGCGACCTCGACATAGTGCCCGGAGAGCGCGGTGGTGGTTTTGACGACGTTAATCACTTCAGGTTCGGTAGCAAATAGTTTACGGGGCATGATTCAAGTCCCTTTAAATTGTCAGTAAACAAACGGCGTGATTTATACGAAATTTTGGGGATAAAGTCAATTCTAAAAGCGCGTGCGGCAAGCCGTTTGACCCCACCCTCAATCCCTCCCCTTTTTTCTCCCTTCCCCTGCTTGCGGAGGGTTGGGGATGGGGGTTTACCCTTTCCATACACGCCCTTACCGATCCTCCGTCAAGTAATATCATCCGGCACGGGATCGTCCTGCTGATCCGGTGACTCCGGCTGATCCGGTTGCTCCGATTTGGTCGCTTGCGCGGCCTGTTCCTGCGCATGAGCCATTGCCCGTTGCGCCTGTTCCTCTTTGGCAGCCGCATTGACCAAGCGCCGCAGCGACGGATCGACAATTTCTTCGACGGCGCGCGCCATGATCGTTTTGATGAACGCAGTTTTGCCTTTGGTATAGGCGGGCCGGTTGCCCTTAAACGTCAGTGATAATTCGCGCTTGACCTGCTCGTATAACTCCGCCATCTCAGGATGCGCGCGCAAATAGTCGCGGAAAATAATGTGGCGCTGATGCTCCCAGGTCATAAACTCGACAATGTGCAGATGGTGCGTGCGCGGCGTACCTTTCCAGAAAAAGAGGCGCTCGTCTTCGGCATCGTGGGGGTGGTGAAAATAACCCAACGACTCAAGCTGTTTTTCATACGACTCCAGCGAAGCAAATTCTTCCACCGCCACCAGAATATCAATGATCGGCTTGGCACGCAGGCCCGGAATCGAGGTGCTGCCGACGTGTTTGACCTCCACGACTTGCTCGCCCAGCGCCTCCGCGATCTGATCGGCTTCGATGTAGAAATTCTGCGCCCAGGCGGGGTTATAGTCGGAGAGTTCGAATTCTTCATTTTCGTTATAGTCAGTCATCAGCTTGCCTCGTTCTCTGCACGGTTTTCATACTTACTATGATAGACCGATTTGCTGTGGAGGCAATTCACCTACCCCGCCCGCCGCGCTTGGCGCAGCGCGGCCAGCCCATCCGCCGCAACGATGCCTGCCGCCACAAACCGCAGCACCGCCCCGACCCACAACACCACCACCAGATCGAGCGACAAACTCGCCAATTGACTGCCCAACATCGGCCCAATGAAAACGGCCAGCATCACGACTTGATTGTACACGGTCATGTACCGGGTCGCATTGTCGGCGGGGGCGTTTTCGCTGAAATACGTGAACTGGCTGATCGCGGCCAGCGTCCAGAAGAAACCGCCAATGAAGTTCGCCGCCGACGCTAGATACAGCGACGAGGTCAGGGCAATAATCACGCCGCTCAACCCCGCGCCGACCATGCCGATCACCATTGCCACCTGGCTGCCCGTGCGCTGTACAATCCGGTGCGTGTACGCTGCCATCAGCGTGCCACCCACCGTCCCGCACATCGCAA
>JAFGJA010000487.1 GCA_016929355.1 Anaerolineae bacterium
AGTCGCTTCTTTTTGCTTTGAGCCGCGATTACGGCGATTTAGTCGTGATCGTGCTCGTCATCATGATCATGTTCGACTACCTCATCCCGATACGGACTCATCCCCTCAACCAATGGTGTGAAGTAATCACCCATTGCCATGAAACAGTCCACCTGCCCCCCGATGACCTCTCGCTTGCCAATCACAAACGTATAACGCCCGATCTGCTCGTCAGGATGCCAGATGGCAACGGTATACATGCCAGTTTCCGGCGCGTCAAATGTGATGTCTTGCCAGTTCCAATAGTATTGGCGGCCAAAGGGTTCGTAAAATTCGGTGGCTTCATCCACCATGGGCACAACCAACGTTCCCATATCCGCCGGCACAATGACACGCTCCGGCAAATCTGATCCATCCCCATCCAAGCCAGGACCAGAAATTGCCATCAGCGCCACATAACCGGGGTCTTGGCCCTCGATCTGGGGGATCACCATCTGCAAATAAAGTTCCTGCCCGGCTTCGGCATGAAAGCGGTAGTAATCCACATCATCGCCGGGATACAGATTCGCATAAAACGCGAGCGATACGCTGGGATCATCAATGCGCCACGCGGTTTCGAAGGTCAAATCGGTGAATTCGCAGTAGGGTTGGTGCGCTTCGGCAGAGCGCGGCGCGCTGAAGATACCACCGCCAGCCAGCGCGATCATGAGGATGAGCAGCAGCACGGATCGGGATTTCATAACGGATTCCTCCTGGGACTAATTCCGCTTACCGATTGAATAGATAATCTATTCAATATATGAACATTAGTATCCCAGGATGAGAATTTGATGAATCCCAAATGAGAAGCAGATTAAAGCCACTTACGGCGTCAGCGTATACGGCGCATCGCCTGGATCAAAATCGTCGCGCGCCAGCACATAACAGGGTAATTCGGTATCATACGCGGCGCGCACACCCTGGTACGTCATGCCAAGTTTGAGCATCACTTTTTCCGACGCTTTATTCTCCGGCATGAACAACGCGACAATCTGCGGCAAATTCAACACTTCAAAACCATAACGCAGGCACGCGCGGGCGGCTTCCGGCGCGAAACCCTGCCCCCAATACGCTTTTGCCAGCGCGTAATGCACCTCGACTTCGCCATCCATACCGGGCACAATTTCCAACCCGCACTGGCCGATCATGATGTCGTCGGCTTGCTGGATGATCGCAAAACTGCCCATCTGATTTGTGTGCCAATACGCGATGAAATGATGCACACTGCGTTCGGCTTGTTCGCGGGTCAGCGGCTGACCGCCGGGCAAATAGCGCCGCACATCGGGATCGCACATGATGCCATATAGGCGTCCACATCGTCCAGCGTAAACGGGCGCAGCCGCAGCCGCGCGGTTTCGATCATGGGCATAACCGTTTGTCCTTGTGTTGTCATTTGGAAGTTATACGGCCCCTCCCCATCCCAATTGGAGCGGGGGAGTCAGGCACATGCTCAAGTCCCCCTCTCCGGCTTGGATGGAGCGGGGGATTTAGGGGGTGAGGCCAAAGATCACATAGAACGTATGATAAATCGTATTCTGCTATTCGTCCTCGTCTTTATTGCCGCGATTCCGGTTGATCAGATGATCGAGCAGCAAAAACAGGACAATGATCATCACCGCCACCGCCAGCAAACCCTGCCACAACGAAAGGTGGATCAACACCACGATCCGCAATCGAGACAGGATGTAATACAAAATCAGGCCCGTAACCAGGAAAAACAGCAAACGCCGTGACATAATAACCCCCTTTTAAATGCACCTCGTTCCCACCTGTAATCCTGCACATGCCCCCGTTAAACGAAACCTGAACAGTCAACCGGACTCCCCCTCTCCGTGTGTGGAGAGGGGGCCGGGGGGTGAGGTTTGAATTACCCTTACAACCTTAAACGCTGTCTGCATCGTCGCGTGGCGCGGGTGTCTCCGGCGCGACATATTCCGGCACGCGCATCAGCGAATAGCACACTGGCTCGAAAAAGCGCAGCCAGAAGGCGCGCGCCGCCGGATTGAACGCCTCAAAATCCACCGAACAGCGCGCAAACCCGCGTGATCCATAGTGACGCAGCCCCGCATCAAGCAGTTCTACCGCCATACCGCGCCCGCGATACGCCGGGCGGACAAACGCGCCTGTGATCGCTATGGTGGTGCGCGCACTCACAATCTCCGTCGCGCCGAATTCTTCGTTCTCAAACCGCATGAAGCCCAGCGCTTGACCATCCTGCTCCGCCAGCCAATAATTATTCGCAGGCACGCGGAAAAATGTTACCAGGGCGTCTTCATCGTGCGGCGGCTGGGGAGCCATCAAAACCGGCGGTTTTGAGTAGTATTGCGTGTGTTCCGCTTCGAGCGCGGCCAGCGTTGCCACATCATCCAGATTCGCGCGCCGCACGCTGAATCCTTCCGGTTCAGCATCGTTGAGCGGGGTCAATGACCGGATCGCATCGACTACCGCCAGCCCGAACCCATTCCAGAACCAGGTATTGTCAAGCTCCCGATCATGGGCCATCAGCGTAATCGCATACACACCGCAGCGCGCCGCCGCCCACTGCTGCGCCGCCGCCTGATACAGCGCGCGATAAATCACAGGGCGCGCGACATCGGCGGCCCCATGCCCCCACACCGGACAGTACGCGCCTTTGCGCTCTGTGCCGCGAAAGCCATCGACCAAAAACCAACCCATATACCCGACCAGCATATCCCCTTCCATAGCGACCAGCCCCGTCTGCCTTTCAACAAGCTGGCCGAGTTTGTCGCGCACACGCTGCGGGTTCGCCATGAGATCGGGCAAAATGGGCTGGCTCCGGCGCAGCGTTTGAAAGCTCTGCACGAACAACGCCGCCGCCTGGGAAATATGAGTTTGATCAAACGGTAAAATATCCATGCCCCTTACCCTGCATCATCCTGATTGGGCCGGTTATCCGTCCCGCCGGGGTTGTTATGGTCAGCCTGTTCGCGCCGCAAGCGCTGCAAAAAAGCGACACTCTGCAAGCGTTGTTCCAGCACATATACCAGATACGCCAACAGATGCCGCTCTAATTCGAGATGCAATGCGCCGTTTAGATGCAAGACCTGCACGGCATCCCAGGAGCGCGTTTGCATATAACGCAGCGTTTTAAGCGCGTTCAGCGTCAACGGCGAGCCGCGCTCGCTTCCGGCGCGATGATCCGGGCAGATCACGCCGCCATCTGCCGGACTGAAAAATTGATCCTGGGCGGCGATGGCTTCCTGACCAATACTACAATAATGCAGCGAAGGCGCAAATCCCGCCAGCGCGAGCAAGCGCAGTTCGTAATAGCGCGCCGCCAGCCGGGGATCAACGTCACTGCACAGCCAGCCTAACGCGCTCACCAGCAGATCGAATTCAGCGCGGCTCGTATCGTGATCTGTGGTGAGCCGATCCAGCAGTTCCACCAGATGATTAGCATACGTGCTGCGGACCAAATCTTCGCGCAGAGCCAGAAACGGATCGCGCGTTTCCGCCTGCGTAACGATGTGCAGTTCACGCCCGCGCGCGATCAACATATCGACCAGCGCAAATAACTCGACATGCCCCGTTTTGCGGGCAATCGGTTTGCGCGCCCCTTTTGCAATCGCGCGGAATTTGCCATGTTCCGGCGTCAGCAGCACTAACAGCCGGTCTGCCTCGCCAAAATCCTGCCGCCGCAGAATCACGGCATCGGTGCGAAAGGTGCGCTCTGGTTTGGGCATAAATGGTCACTTCCCCTATGCTGCAAAAGCGGGTAACGTATTGCCTGACTCACCCTCTCCATGCGTGGAGAGGGGGCTGGAGGGTGAGGTTTAGCGGTCTTCATCCCCGCCTTTAGCCGCGCGCTGGCCTTCCGCCAATTTTTGCGGACCGAAACCATACGGCAGCAGTTCGGTCAATTTGCCTTCCCAGGCGATTTCGCCCTCGGCGTCCACCATGATCACGGTCATCTCCGGGCCAAATTCGTATAAGACCTGGCGGCAAATGCCGCAGGGAGCCGCGCCGTTACTGGTGACAACCGCCACCGCGCGAAACTCGCGTTCGCCCTCACTGACCGCTTTGAAAGCCGCCGTGCGTTCGCCGCAGCAGGTCGCGCCAAACGAGGCAATCTCGACATTACACCCAGTATACACCTGTCCCGATTCGGTCAAAATCGCTGCGCCTACCGGGTATTCGGAATAGGGCACATAGGCGTGCTGCCGCGCAATAATCGCCTGATCGATCAGGTAGCGGCGCTCGTCGTTATTTAATGATCTGGAATTATCGTGAATCATCAAAGTTATCCTTCTATGTTTAAGTACGGATCAGAAATTATAGCAAGAATCTGGTTTGAATGCGTTAACGCGCACTAAAGTTGATGTAAAATCTAAATATGGGTATCGTGAAAGGAATCGCCCGATGGACATAATAGATACTGAGCGGTTGCGTCTGCTGCCGCTCACTCACACCCAGCTCAAACTATCACGGACCAACCCCGATCATATTGCGCACGAACTCAATCTAACACTTGATCCGACGCTGTTTATTGATGTGGTGATCATGCGCGCGATCAAAATCAAGATCGAACGCATGGAACATATCAGTGAACATCTCCATAACTGGTATACCTATTGGTTGATCGTGATCCGCGCGAATAATACCGGCGTGGGACTGATCGGCTTTAAGGGTGAACCGGGTATCCAGGGGAAATATGATCACATTGGTGAAGTCGAGATCAGCTATGGGATCGCCCCGGCGCATCGCTGCCAGGGCTATACTACCGAAGCGGCCCGCGCGTTGATTGCCTGGGGCTTTAATGACCCGGACTGTCACGCCGTCATCGCCGCCGAAGTCCTCAAAAGCAACAGGCCATCCCAGCGCGTGCTGCAAAAACTGGGGATGCGCCTGTATAGCGAAACGGAGGAAACGCAGTGTTGGCGCATTGATAAGGCATAATTACTGCACCATCGCAAACGCCCGTAACGGCATCGCGGCTGCGCCAACCACGCGCAGGGGGACCGCAAAAAAGGTAAAGGCTTCGTTGTGCGGATAGAGTTGGGTCAGGCTGCACAAATTCTCCACAATGAAAATACTTTCAGCCAGTAACCGTGTATGCGCTGGCCGCTCTGGATCACGCGCGCTGTCGATGTTCAGCGTATCCACACCGACCAACCGCGCCCCCGCCGCGTTCAACGCCTCAATCGTCGGGCGGGAAATAAACGGATACGCATAATACGCTTCCGCCCCCCAATACTGATCCCACCCGAAATTGATCAGCACCGCTTTGCCGCGCAGATCGAGTCCTTGTAATGCTTCCGCCAGATCAACCGCTTCCCACGCCGCACGTCCGCGCGCATCGATCACCACACCCGGCAAAATCACCTCGTCCAGTTCGATCTGCCCAATGTCGCGCATCCCCGCGTGACGGTGATAGGGCGAATCGATATACGTGCCGATGGACGTTTGCAGCGTCAGTTCGGTGATCTCAAACTCGGCTTTGCCATCGTAAAACACCCGTGATTGTTCGTGCGTCAAAAAGGGACGCACGCGCGCCGTGTATTCGGTCAGATTCCCGTCGGGATCGCGCATTTTGAAACCGGGCATTCCGTCCTCAATCGCGTGACTCAGATCGATGAAGGGCATAGAGAATCCTCCTGTTTGAAAGGTGATGATCGCAGCCCAAGTATACCACCGCACCGGTTTTGTCGGGGCGTATCGGGCGAACTGTTACGCCCCCTATTGTGTTACGGAATAATCAACACCTGCCCGGCAAAAATGAGATTCAGGTTGACAATCCCGTTGATCCGCGCCAGATCATACATATCCACTCCGTAGAGGATCGCGATCCGGTATAACGTTTCGCCCGGCTGCACGATATGCTGCCGTGTAGTGCCGGTCCCCGGTTTAGGCGTGGGGACAGGCGTTGCTGGCAGGTATGGTTGCGTGCCATCCGTGATCGCCAGCGCGCCCACCGGGTAACTGGTCGTGATATGCGTCACCTCAACCCACCCCACCTGACCGTTTTCAGTTTTGACGTTCAGCCAGGAGGCGTTACGGTTGCGGCCTAACAGGGTCATCGGCCAATCTTTAAATGCCACGACCACAACAGGATTGCTGTAGTCCGGCCCTGCATGAACATTCAACCCCGTGGTATTGACGTAACCTATTGCGGGGCCAACCGGCTGCGCGGTAGGCGTAGGCGATAGAGTTGCGATTTGTTCAATGGTCAGATACAGATACGCCGTGTTAGTCAGTTCGCGGTATTCAATTTGCAGGGTGTGATTACCGGCCCCTAATACGACCTGCGCGGTTAAGGTACTGCCGGGGTTCGGTGTATCGAACGTATTGATTTTTATCACCCCGTCCACGTAGAGGCGGACGCCATCATCCGCCAGAATCGTAAATTGGTATGTATACTGAGCGCGGGCGCGAACTGAGCTTTTGGCTACCATTTTTCTGAGGATTTGAGTATCATTGAAGCATGACTATCCAACTTGAA
>JAFGJA010000488.1 GCA_016929355.1 Anaerolineae bacterium
GATCTTCTTCTTCGGTATAGCCCAGGCCGTTACCTTCGGCGTTATAGGCATACTCGTCGCAGCAGCTAATGTACAGGCCCTTCCAGTGCTCTGAAAGGTGCAGATTGCCACCGGAAATATAGATACCCGCATCGGCCAGTTTGAGCGCCATTTCTTCGAAGTCCGCCCAGGTCCAATCGACTGCCGGCAGATCAACCCCTGCGGCTGCGAGCGCGTCCACATCGATAATGAACGTCTCAGAGTTGTTACCAAGGTTGAAACCGTACAGCTTACCATCGACCATGCCACCAGCCAGGGATGCGTCGGCAATGTTGGTTGTATCGATCACGCCGCTCGCAATGAAGTCATCGAGCGGCAGCAGCAGATCATTCGCCACCCATTCTTGAATACGCATGTAGTCGTGCTGGATGATGTCCGGCAGATCGCCACCGGCGGCTTGCGTTGCCAGCTTGGTCCAGTGATCATCCCACCCGGACGGTTCATAGACAATGTCAATATTGGGATTCATCTCTTCGTAGAGTTCGATCACAGCAATGGTGCGATCATGGCGGTTCTGCGAACCCCACCAGGCCATACGTAGTTCAATGGTTTCGTCCTGGCTGAAAGCAGCCGCGCTGGGCAAAACCATCGCCACTAAAATCAGCAGCGTAATCAGCAGTGTTCTTTTCGACTTCATGGTACACAAATCCTTTCAAAGTTAAACAGTAGGTTTGAGAACGGAATAGTTGTGAAGCGGATCGGATCGATAGCGACCTCCTTGCACCAGCTATCCATTAAATTTGGGTAAAAATCAGAGCAATATGTGATCAGTCACACATTATCATATAGCAAGATATTGGCGTGAGTCAAGTTTTACTGCGCATTTTTTACGCAAACGGGGAATTATCTCAATTTTCGCAGGAGGCATTGCGCGAGCAGATATGTGACTGGACACACAATGTTTGCTTAAGATTCACGCCAGCGCGTTACTCAAGCGCGCGCGTACTCTCACGCACAATAAGGTCCGGCAGCAGGATATGCTGGTGTGGCTCCGTGTCGGACTTTTCGATCATCTCAAACAAAAACTGGAACGCCAATCGATTCTGCAAATCAAAATTAAATTCGATGGTCGTCAAGGGGGGATCAAGGTAGCCAGCATGGGGCGAATTATCGTAGCTGACAATCGATACATCATCCGGCACGCGCAAACCATGCTCCCGCAGGGCATGAGTCGCGCCGATGGTCATGTAATCGTTGGCGATCAAGACCGCCGTGAAGGGTTTACCACTGTCGAGAATCAGGCACATCCCCTCATAGCCGGTGCGCACAGCGCTTTTCGGGGTAGTATAATCGCCATGCGCGTTAGGGCCGGGTTGCAGCCCATTTTCGCGCAAGGTCTTTTGCCAGCTTTCATAACGCCACGTCGCGTTGAGCGCTTGCAGCGTGCCGGTCACAACGGCAATATCACGGTGGCCCAGATCGATGAGATGCTGCACGGCCATCTGCGTGGCGCGAATCTGGTCAAAGCCCACCCAGGTGATCTGTTTCGATTCGAGGGCGAAATCGCGCCGCACGAGGGGAATCCCGTGACACATTGCCAGCAGTTCGTCATCCGGGATGCGCAATTTGGGCGCGTAAAGAAAAATACCTTCGACCAGCCGCGCCGCCGCCTTATCGAGCGTTTCGGCTAACGTCGCGCGGATACAATCCGAATACACCGCCGAATAATCGCCCCACTGAGCCGAATTGAACAGCAGGAGTTCAAAGGGAAATTCCCCATCAACGGTGATCAATTGGATCGTCCGCGAACGGTGCGTGGTTAACATCTGCGCGGCGACATTGCGCTGGTAGCCCAATTTTTTCATGGCGCGCAGCACTTGCGCCCGCGTATTCGGAGCCACGCGCGGATGATCGTTCAAAACGCGCGAAACGGTTTGGTAGGATACACCGGCGGCGTCAGCCACATCGCGTATCGTCGGGCGCTTACCGTGTGATTTTGCCATGTTCTTTGTCCAGACCCATGATGTGTTCAGTCACACATTTTACAACACAATTCTGATTTAAGCATCTTTTCAAACCAAAGCCAACGCGAGAATCAGCTTGACACCATCAATATTTCTGGTATATGCTGTGCGTGATCAGTCACATATTCTATAATAACATATTAGTGCGCGCGCAAAATGACACGTCAGCTAGTCGCCGCGTGGATGCCCCACCCTGCCTGAAGCCCAGCACGCGCACCAGTTTTTAGCTGTGAAAGGTTTACATATTATGAAAGACACGTTATCGCAAGCGATCAAACGCATCGCTGAGGCCACGATCACCCTCATGCGCGATGAGTACGAGAATTTTACCCCTGAAATCAACCGTTGGGATTGGCAGCCGGGCGTCGGGTTGTATGGACTGATTCGCGCGTTTGAATTTACCGGCGAGCAACCCTATCTCGACTATAGTCACTATTATATCAACCGGCTACTGGATGTGGATGTCGTCAGTTATTCGATCAATGGCTCGATGCTGTTTGAGATCGTGCTGAAATTGTTCGAACATGGCAAGGCGGAACGTTATGAAACCGAACTGCGCTACTATTTGCGCTGGCTGCTGCGCAGCGCGGCCAAGTGTCAAAATGGCTGCTTCGAACATTCGTGGACCGAAACGGACGTACATCTGACGGAACAAGTCTGGATCGATACGCTGTTCATGGCGGGCATTGTGCTGGCCGATGCCTACCGCGTCTTGGGCCGCGATGACTGTCGCCAGGAATTGCTCCGGCAGTTTGCCGCGCATCAAGCCTGTTTGCAGGATGCCGCAACGGGCCTGTACCGTCATCTCTACGACGCCAATACGGACAATCACATGGCAGGCGCATTCTGGGGACGCGGGAACGGGTGGATGGC
>JAFGJA010000489.1 GCA_016929355.1 Anaerolineae bacterium
CGCGGGAAAACGTGCGCATAATCGACCCAATTCAGTAATCGCGTCCCGTTGGGCAGACTCGCCTTTAAGCGTTCTTTTGGTTCCGGCGCAATCGGTTGGTAGCCGATCACCACGAGCGGCATCATACCCGCGTCCGCGACAGCCTGTGCCCCCGCCGCAAAAAAGTTTAGATCGCCGGTAAACGTACTGCCCAACGTGACCAACCCCAACGGCTGATCCGCCGGGATCGCGCTTAACCACGCGGGCGGATCACCCTGCGGCGGCGTAGCGATCCCGCCGACAAATGCTGTTTGCGGCAGCACCTCATCGGCTTGATGCCAGAAGCGGCTGAAATAACTGATATGCAGAAGCGGACTTTGCACGCTGGGCGCGGGGCCTGTGCTGAAATTCACGCCCGTGATCCCGAAGCGCGCGCCGAGTCGTTCGATCCGTTCCAGGGCTTCGCTCCCCAGTTGGCGCTGAATGTAAAGCATCTGATCCTCGTCCAGTGGCGGCCCCGACGCCCAACCGCCAACCACCAACGGCACGTCGATCAGTTCGGCGGCCAGCGCTGCCGAGGACAAAAACGGATCACTGACGATCACATCCGGCGGGCCGATCTCCCCGGCCAGATCGCGTAATGCTTCGGTTCCCTGCGCGACCAAATCTTCGCTCAACCACGTATCCAGCGCGCGCCGGAAACGCAGTGTAACCATGTTTTCGTTCACAAATTGACCCGGCGTGGGCAGAGGGGGCGGCGGCCACAACCAGCCGCTTTGCGGGATTGCGTGAAAACTAATGCCGGCTGGCGCAACGAGGCGCGCGATCTTCGCCTCTGATACCCACCGCACATCATGCCCGGCAGCGTGCAGCGCCTGGGCCGTTTTCAGTAAGCCGCCCCAATCCAGATGACCGGGCAGCGGCGCAGATGTAAACCAGATGCGAGCCATAGTATAACCCCAATTTTTCATGAAATTTGCATAAAAACTGCACAAAACACGAGCATACCACAGGAATCACGATAATGCAGGGTTGCCTCTAACCAAAAACTTACTTTATGATAATGGTAGGTTAACTATAGGCGCATTGCGTCGGGTTGAGGAGTGATCATGGAGACAACCGTGGCTGCGCTTGAGCAGCGTCTGGCAGATGCCACCGATCCGGTAGAAAAATCGGATACGTTTAGTGATTTGATCAATGAGATTTGGCCGCGCCACCTGGACCGCGCCTTAGCGTTGGCAGAGGCGGCGTGTGAAAATGCCCAGGCCACCGGCGATCCCGCCCTGATCACACGCGCGCTGGAAACGTATGGCTATTTGTTACGGCAGAAAGCCGACTATCCTCGCGCCATGACGACATTGCTCGAAGCACTGAATTTAGCGCAGGTGATTAAGGATCGGGCGCGGGAAGCAGGCATCTTGAACACAATGGCCTCGCTCAGTCACGATCTCGGCAATTACCCGGAAAGCCTGACCTATTACTATAAAACGCTCGCCATCGCCCAATCGTTGCAGGATTCGGCGCGGCAGGCGTGTGTCCTCAATGACATCGGCTTTGTGTATCTGCTGCTCAACCAGCCCGGTGAGTCACTGCCCTATTTGCGGGAAAGCCTCGCCATTAGCCAGCGCTGCGGTTATGAATCGATTGAAGCGGCGGCGCTGGATAGCCTGGGGCAAGTCTATTACCAGTTGGGCGATTACGATGAAAGTCTGATTTACGCCCAACGCTGTCAGGCGCTCGCGCAGCAGGCCGGGTTATTGCGCAGTGAGATCGAAGTGTCGATCACGATGGGTAAAACGTATGCCGCGCTCGGCCAGTTTAGCAAGGCATTGAGTCATTTCAACGATGCGCTCAGTCTGGCGCGTGAGGCCGGGCGGCGCAATGATGAGGTCGGCGCGTTAGTGGAAATAGGCAAAGTGTATCTGCGGCAGCGCGACCCGGTGCGCGCGTTAGCTCGTTTGGGCACGGCGCTGAGTATTGCGGAGAAAAACGGCAAAAAGCAGTCCCTCTATGAGATTCACCAGGCGCTGGCAGACATCTATGCCCAGGCAGGCGATTACCGCCGCGCCTTTGCGCATTACCAGGCCTTCCACACGCTCAAAGAAGAAGTCTTCAATAATCAAGCCGATCATCGCATCAAGAGTTTGCAGAACACACATAAAGTGGAGCAAGCACATCAACGGGCCGAAATCTACGAACTCAAAAATGTTGAACTTCAGCGCCAGATCGCCGAAAAAGAGCGTTTGATCGCCGATCTGGATGCGTTTGCTTCGATGGTCGCGCACGATCTCAAGAATCCGTTGGCGGTGGTGATCGCCAATGCGGAATTGATCGTGCGTGACGATGAAACGGTGTTGTCCGACTATGCACAGGAATGTACCGAAGACCTGCTGCACATGGGCTATAAGATGGGCAATGTGATCGATGATCTGCTGGTGTTGGCGGGGGTCCGGCGCGAAGACCTCGCCCCCGAACCGCTACGGATGGAAACGATTGTGCCGGATGTGTATAAGCGCCTCGCCCGGTTGATCAAGCAGCGTGAAGCGACGATCCTTGCGCCGGAGGAATGGCCGGTAGCGATGGGGCACGCGGGCTTGATCGAGGAAGTGTGGGTCAATTACATCAGCAACGCGATCAAATATGGCGGCGATCCGCCGGTAGTCGAATTGGGCGCAATGGTGCAGCCGGACGGTCTGATCCGCTATTGGGTGCGAGATAACGGCGATGGGATTCAGCCCGATCAACAATCGTGCCTGTTCACCGACTACACGCGCTTGAATCGTAATCAGTCCACCGATGGGACCGGGTTAGGTTTGACGATTGTCAAGCGGATCATGGATCGTTTGGGCGGTGAAGTCAGCGTTACCAGCGCGGGTGTGCCCGGTGACGGGTGTTTGTTCGCGTTCACGCTGCCCGCCGCCGATGGTCATCAGGCGGAGGACTGATCGATCATAATGCGCGCAGAAAATCTTTGAGCGCATTAAATACCGGATGATCCCAGGGCCAGTAACCTTTTCGGGCGGCTTCTCCCAACCGCAGATCAGGACGCTCGCGCGACGCTAAAAAGGCGTGTAGCTGGGCCTTGTGGATCGCCTTTGGTAATGCGTCTAGTTGTTCCTCTAAACAGGCAAAATAGCTTTCGACACAATCGCGGGCAGGATCGCGGCGCACCGATTCCAGACACAGTGTTTCGAGGGTTCCCTCATGTTCACAATCCGGCCAGATGTATACGGCAATGTGCGGCGTGCCAGTGGCTACCGTCTTCATGCGTTGGGGCACACTGAAATTAGCCCGTTGCAAATGGCCG
>JAFGJA010000490.1 GCA_016929355.1 Anaerolineae bacterium
TAGATTGAACGAACCGCCGCCTGGGGTGTATGTCTGGGGCGGCGGTTTTTGATTCAGACCTTATCCCCGACCCCCTCTCCAAACACGGAGAGGGGGAGTCAGTGTGCGTGGATGTTTTCCTTATGCTAGGATTAGCGTGCGCCGGAGGCTGAAGCGTTCCGGCAAGATGCAAAATCGGGAAGAGGCTGGTTGGCGCGGTTTAGCCCCTTCAGCGGGCTTCCAGTGTTTTGATTGTCGTAGCCGGAGTGTTTCAACATCCGGCGGTATTTGCGAGGAGGGATCGCGTTTATGGCGCACGTCTTTATTTCGTATAAGCACGAGGATGTAGATTTTGCGGCACAGGTGAAGCAGCGTATTGAGGCGGCGGGCTTCGAAGCGTGGATGGATGACGAGCTGCGCGCGGGCGAAGATTGGCGCGAGGCGATTGATACGGCAATTCGGAGCGCGTTCGCTTGCGTGGTGATCATGACTCCGGCGGCGAAGGACTCCGAGTATGTGACGTATGAGTGGGCGTGCGCGTGGGGTACGGGTGTGCCCGTGATCCCGGTGTTGTTGCGGCGCGTGGAAAAGCTGCATCCGCGCTTGGCGGTGTTGCAATATCTGGATTTTACGGATGGGCGAGTGTGGGATTGGGATTCTCTGATCGATCATGTAAACGATCTCGTGTGGAGACCTCGCAGCGCAGCGCAATTCCAGCTATCCGTGCATCAATTGCTTGATGCGATGCGACAAGGGGATACAACGACGCGCGACGCAATTCAGGCTCAGCTTGAAACGATGGATGAATTAGTTATTTCGGTCTTGCTGGCGGTGCTCCCCAATGAGCCTACCGCGAATATGCGCAGTCGAATTGTGCAGATTCTTGGTAGTTTGAAAAGCGATTTGGCTGTACCGCGTTTGTTGGTCTTGCTGCGGCGCGATCCGGCGTATATTGTGCGCCACCGATCCGCCGAGGCATTGGGCAATATCGGGGATTCGTTGGCGGTGAATGGACTGATTGCAGCGTTAGATGATAAACACGAGTTTGTGCGGCGGCAGGTTGCGCAGGCATTGGCGCGGTTTGATACGCCGGAGGCTATCGCCGCGCTTGCGGCTTATAAACGAAGGATGGGATAGGAGAAATCTGCTACAATGGAAGATAAACCAACGCCGATCAAATTTTTCACCGACTCGCATATCGCAAAAGCGGTAGCGATGCAGTTACGCGAAAAGGGTGTAGATATTGTGCGGTGTCAGGAGGTGGGTTTAGCGGATGCTGCTGATTCGGTTCTGTTGGAATATGCGGTGCAGGATGGGCGTGTTATGATCTCCAATGATCAAGATTTTTTGCGGCTTAATGCGCGGTGGCAAGAAGAGGGTAGATCACACAATGGCATCATGTTCTGCCAGGAGCATTTACAGGGGATGCCAGGTATCAGCGCGATTGTGAAGGCATGTTTGGATTATCATGAAATGATAGAAGGTGGCGCGGGGACTGTTGAAGACGATATTGTAAATCATCTGATTTTTGTGGGATAGAGGGCGATATGGTAGCTGTAATCAATCCGCATGTTGAAATTATCGATAATGTCGCATGTGTTGTCGGTACACGGTTTAAAGTGGCTGATGTTGCCGCGATTTTTGTGTTCGGCAGTGATCCGCCGATAGATTGGGTTGAAGAGAATTATCCGTTGACTCGTGCGCAAGTTCACGCTGCGCTTGCGTATTATTACGATCATCAAGATGAAATTAAAGCGTATTGGGCAGAATCCGAAAAACTTTTGCGTGAGATGGGCACATCGCATGAAGAAGTTTTGGCTAAAATGCGCGCTCGCCTCGATGCGAAGCAAACCCCGCCTGATCCTAATTGATCCGTCCGGGCTGCTCCCCCTCGCCATCGCATGGAGAGGGGGCCGGGGGGTGAGGTTATCCCCGGCCCGCCATCAGCGCCTTGATCTCCGGCGGCAGATAGTCGTAATTCAACATCATGCGCATCTGCGACTGCGTGAGGCCGACTACATCCCCGGCGGGTTCCTGGATTTGGCCCGCCAGCATCAGCAGCATGATCGAGCGCTCATGATCGCCGATCACCGCGCGGAACACGCCGACATCGCTCATCAGTCGCCCCATGAAAAACGGATCCGCGATCTTCTCGTAAATTTCAAAACTCGCCTCGAAGGATTTGACCGCTGCCTCGTAGTGTTTGGCCGCACACTGCGCATAACCGAGCGTCCACAGGCCAAACGCTTCCTCGGCGGGATCGCTGGCCTCGCGCGCCATATCGAGCAGGTCCTCGATCACGAGTGGATCGCTGTGCGGGGTGCGCGCTAATTGACCCCGGATTGCAATCTGCCGCCATAAGCGATGGTGATCATCTGCTGGTATAGGTTCCGATCCAGTTTCGGGGTGGGCGGTAAGACGGCGTGCGGCGGTGTGCATCATTTCCGTCATCGCATCAAATTCGCCGGTCATCATGCAGAACAGGAAGACTCCTTCCAAGCCCAACGCAAGCCAGGCCGTGTTATGGCGCTGTACGGCCCAATCCCACGCCACACGGATATTTTCGTAATCGGCGTCCAGCGTGCGGATCGCCTCAGCCTGATCCGCGCCACGCAGGTTAGCGATCTGCTGCGCGGTGAGACTCATAAAATAGTAGCCGTGTATGTCGCGCGTGCGCTCGGTTCCCCCGGCAGCGTCGAGCGCTTCGGCGGCGTATTGGCGCAGCAGTTCATGCACTTCATAGCGCCCGGAATTCGGATCGCGCCAGATCAGCGATTTTTTCACCAGCGCGGCCAGCGTATTCAACGATGCGCCCGTGATATACTGCGCGACGGTGCGCTTGACGCCGCCGCGAAAGATCGAAAGTTTCATAAAGGCGTCGCGCTCGGTATCGGTGAGCATATTCATGGAGGAGTCGAATACGGCGCGCAGGCTGCGCTGGCGTTCGGGGATGTCGTGCGCATCGGTTTGCAGGAAATCCAGGCTGATCGCTACTTCGTCTGCGATCTCTTTGGGCGAGAGCATCCCCACCCACGCGCCCGCCAGCACGATCCCCAACGGATTACCGTACACGGCGCGGCCAATGCGCAGCACGTCCGGCAGATCGGCATCGCGCAGCTTGAAACCCGGCAGGGATCGCTGCGCGCTGTTGGCGAATAGCTGCACCGCCTCGTGATCGCGCTGCTGCTCCGGTATGAGATCATCGGGAATGTGCATCCCGCCAACCTCGTACACGATTTCGCTGGCGAGATTCAGCCGCGCGCGCGAAGTCGTCAAAATGTGAATATCCGGCGCGTGCCGCAAGATCGCGCTGATGAGCGGCCCAACTTCATCGAGAATGTGTTCCAGATTGTCCAGTACCAACAGCATGTGCTGCTCGCCGGGCTGTTTGAGGAAATCAAGTAGTTGCTGCTCGCGTTCACCCATGATCGCAAAACCAAAGCGGATCGAATCGGCAATCGCCAGGACAACATCTTCGCGCCGCGTGATCCCCGCCAACGGCACAAAATAGACGCCGTTGGGATACTTGCCGACTTTGCGTGTAGCATATTCGAGCGCCAACCGCGTTTTGCCCATGCCGCCCGGCGCGCTGAGGGTAACAAGGTTGATGGTCGGATCGGTCATCAGTTTATCGATCTGTATGAGATCATGTTCGCGCCCGACAAAGGGTGTTTGGTGGCTGTGCAGCCCGTGCTTTAAACTGTGGCGCACCGGTTTGTCGATAGGTTGTTTGGCGGCGGGATCAGGACTGGCGGCGGGTTGGACCGGCGTGATCTGCACATAAACCGTTGGCCCCAAATCCTTTACTTGGGGCGCGTGATGGTGCGTCGATAGTGCGCCCCCCTGCAAGATCGCTTCGAGTTCCGCGCCGATCAACCGCATACTGGCGATGCGATCCGCCGGGTTCTTTGCCAGCATCCGGTAGATCAGGTCGATCAGCGCGACGGGCGCATCGGGGCGTTCCGTTTCCAGATCAGGCGTTGGCGCGTTGAGAATGGCGGTGATCGTGGCGGCGATCTGGTCATGCGCAAAGGGATTGCGCCCGGTCAGCATTTCGCACAGCATGACGCCAAA
>JAFGJA010000491.1 GCA_016929355.1 Anaerolineae bacterium
GATCTCGGAAATGATCAACGGTTTGGCGCTGTGCCCTTCGGCGTCAAGGTGCGCCGCGATCTGATCGAGTCTGACCGGAATCTGCTCCAACTCCCCGTCATACCAGCCGGGATAGGTGTTAATCGAGATAATGTCCGCTAAATCCAAACACACATCATCAAACGGGTGATTGCTGGCAAACGTCACCGGGCGAGCCGGATCATGAGCGCGCAGCCGCGCCAAAAACTGCTCATACGCCGGACGGCACGCCGGGTCTTCGCTGTGGCTCTCGTTCTGGATGCCCCACATGATCACGCTCGGATGGTTGAACGCCGCCGCGACCATCTCGTCAATGTTCGTCATCTGCGCCGCGATATAGCGCGGATCGGTCAGATGCGCGGCGGTCTGCTGCCAGCCAATCGACTCGCTCCACACGCAGATACCGTATTCGTCGCACAGATCAAGAAAGCGCACATCCTGCGGGTAATGGCTGCCGCGCACGAAATTACAGCCCATATCGCGCAGCAGTTGCAAATCCGCGATCAGCAGCGAGTCGGGCAAGCCGTGCCCAAATTCGGGGTGAATCTCGTGACGGTTAAAGCCCAACAGCCGGATCGGTTTCCCGTTGATCACAATCTGCTGCTGCGCCACTGCGATCTGCCGGATGCCGAAGCGCGTTCGCATATCATCCTGCCCCATGCGCACATCCAGCATGTGCAAGTTAGGCGCATCCGGCGACCACAACGCCGCATCGGGCAACGCCAATTCGCACACAAAGCGGCCTGTTGGCCCATCAGCATTGACGGTTTCCGTCAGCAATACCTGCCCATCCACCGCAATACCAATATCGGTTGATCCGACGGTCGCCAGGCAACCATAGTCCACTTCGACGCGCACACGCGGCCCGGTCATATCCAACCCAATATCCGCCGTGATGACGCGCACCGCATCAATCCACAGATCACCGAGCCGGTGCAGTTCCACCGCGCGCGCGATGCCGCCATAGTGATACCAGTCGAAGTAGTCGAGATGGAGCGGGCAGCGCTCATAGTCGAAACGGTTATCGACCAGAATCACGATCTCCAGCTCATAACCGGGCTGCGGTATATCCACGTAAAACTGCGTGAAGCCGCCCACATGATCGGCCAACGCCGTGCCATTCACGATCACGCGACACCAATGATGCACGCCATCCAGCAGCAAGCGGTGCGGCCCATCATCATACAGCACCACATGCGTCCGGTACGCCGCTAAGCCGCGCAAACCAGCATAAGCGGGCGTGGCATCAAAACAACCGGGAACCGCCATGCGATCCTGAAACGGGATCGTGGCGACATCCACCGTAACCGGATCGACATCACCGAGAAACGCAAAATCCCACACGCCGGTTAAATCTGTCACCATACGCACTAAATGTTGGGCAAACCGCCGCCGCATAGTTACACGCTCCTTAAACCTATTTCACCGCAGAGACACAAAGAACGCAGAGAAAGACAAGGGACCAACTTCCAATCATAGCATGAGGCGCACAAAAACAAGAAACCGCCAAGCCGATAAAAATGGCTAAAATGAAACAAGTAAAGAAATGATAGACTTATAACATTAGTTGGTATACATCTTGTTTAGATGTAGAATACGATCATTTAGCAAACATTAATCTTTGAGGAGGCTCTTATGAGCAAACGATTTAGCCAACGCCGCAAAAATCTTGAAGATGACTACAATAATTACGGTTACAACTCCAACTATTCGAGCGATCAGAATGTTGGCTACAATGATGGGCCATTCAAACCCAAGCGCCAACCAAATCAGGGAGGCCAAACGCCACCCCTAAAAGATTTAGCCCGCATTGCAGGGTTGCTTGAATATCCGCTAGCAATCCCCTGGGCTATTGCCGCCCTCATTGCCGCGATTATGATGGTCGTCACCAATTTACTCAATGTGACTGCCTTCTCCTCGATTATCGATCTCGGTTTTGTGCCGACATGGTTGCTAGCAGTGCCATTTTTTGCAATCCTGTTTCCTTTTTTCCTGCTTCTGACCGCTTATCAGGAAGGTAGTTCACGAGCAGCCATTCGCCAGGGAATAAGAGATGCTTTTGAAATTGAGTTTTTCATTCCCAATAACGAAGTTATGAAAATCACTGAAATTGTCGTGATCCTCTTCAATATCCTGGTCCTGATCAGCACAGTTGTCGCCGGAGAAAACGCCGCCGCACAGGGTTTCATCGCCTTTATGAGCATTCTCGCACCATTTTTTGCTTACGCCTCGGCTCGGTTTCTCGCCACAACACTGAAAATTCACCTCTCTTAATAGACAAGAAACCGCCCGCGATCATCGATCACGAGCGGTTTAGCTTCGTAAAAATATATTGGGGGAGTTTTCGTAGGAACGCTGTTGAGCCTAGCGCAGTTGCGACGCCAACGACGACAGATCGCCGCGCACACTGCCATCCACGACCTTATCCCCGGCCCGCAAAATCAAACCACCCAGGATCGCGGGTTCGACCTTGTTTTCAACGGTAGTCGCCCCGGTCACTTTCTTGACCTCGGCCACTTCCGCATCCGTCAACGGCAGCGCGCTCACCACCGTCACGGTATCGCCCAGATTCTTGGCTTCCGCCGGAACCGCCGCGAAGAAATCGTTGATCACGGCGTGCGCCTTCTTTTCCTCAGCCAATGATGCACCGACCACACGCTGCGCCGCCGCCATCGCAATGGTAATCACCTGCTGGCGGGTATCGCTCAAGATGCGATTGCGTTCTTCTTCCGCCTGGGTGCGCGCCTGCTGGCGGATCGTTTCCGCATCTTTACGCGCATCAGCCAGGACTTGCCCGCCCTGTTCTTCGCCGCGCTGACGGGCTTCTTCAATAGCTTTCTGCCCATCCGTGCGCGCCTGGGCCAGCAATTTCTCTTTGTCGCGCTCGGCGTTCTCGCGGGCTTCTTCGGCGGCGCGCGCATCTTCCAGCCCTTGCGCGATACGTGCCGCCCGCTCATCCAGCATATTAGTGACCTTCGGCCAGACGCCTCTCCATAGCAAGAAAAAGACAATCCCGAAGTTCACCAACTGCGCGATGAAAAATCCTAGATTAATGCCTAATGCATCCACCTGATAACCTCCTGACCTGTGGCTAAAGCACGAACAGGATAATCAGGGACACGACGAGGGCGTAAATCGCAACCGCCTCAGCAAACGCAATACCCAAGATCATGTTCGTAGTAATTTGGCCGGAAGCATCCGGGTTACGTCCAATCGCGTTCAACGCGCCCTGTACCAGCAAACCGATACCGATACCCGGTCCGATCACACCGATCATTGCCAATCCCGCACCAATTGCCTTTGCAGCATCAACATCCATGAAATTCTGTCCTCCTGATTGCAGTGTTTAGTTTTCAGTTCTTGGTTGTTAGTTGTTAGTTCTTAGTTCTCAGTTCTCAGTTTTAAATTATAAGTTTTCAGTCATTAGTTCAGAGTTTTACGGTTTAGAGTAGAATTTTGCGCCAGATCATTCACGCAACCAATCCACCCTCGCCGATCAAAACTTAAAACTGATCACTTATAACTGATAACTACCTTTAATGATGTTCCTCGTCGTCGTGACCGTGCCCCGCCATCGCCATCGTGCTAAACACGAGCAGCAGCATAGCGAACACAAACGCCTGGATCAAACCCACGAACAATTCCAGCCCGTAAAAGATCGCCGGGAGCAGCGTAGCGACCAGGAATGTCATCACGAACAGCAAAACCTGTCCCGCGAAGATATTACCGAATAAACGGAAGCCAAAGCTGACAATCTTCGCTAGCTCGGAAATGATTTCCAACAGGCCAACGACAAAGTCCATCGCCCCCATCGGATTCTTATCCATATTGCCGAGCGCAGGTGTATTGATGAACTTGGCGAAATAGCTGATGCCCAACGCTTGCACGCCGAACACCTGAATCGCAATAAACGCGAACA
>JAFGJA010000492.1 GCA_016929355.1 Anaerolineae bacterium
TGTGGGAGATGATCAAACAACGGCAAGGTTTCTCGCTAGAAATCGTCATTCCGTCTGCCGCAACTTGATTGCGGTCTACTGAAATTATTTACCCAGAAACAGGAGATTCTTGATTAATGCAACCCTTCAGTGGACTGCACATGAATTTAGGCAACCTCTCCCGGCTATCAAACGCGGAAACACGCTCGATCAGCGCCGAAAATCCCACTGGCGCAAAAGGTCAGGGCGGGATGGCAATCGCAGGGACCGGTCAGCGCGCAAGCCGCGAACTCGGTCAGGGCTGGAAAATTTCGCCCTGTCTCGATCTCCCCTCTGATACCACAACCACGCTGGCTGATGTAACGGGTCCCGGCGCGATTCAGCATATCTGGATCACGGTTCATCCCGATTTCTGGCGCAAACTTGTGCTGCGCATGTATTGGGATGATGAAGAAACCCCCTCGCTTGAAGTGCCATTAGGTGATTTCTTCTGCAATGGCTGGGGCGTGCGCTGCAACGTCAGTTCGCAGCCGGTAGTGGTGAATCCGGCGGGAGGTTTTAACTGTTACTGGGTCATGCCATTTCGCCAACACGCCCGCATCACAATTGAAAATCTCGCGCCGGAGCAATGCCGGGGCTTTTTCTACCAGATTACCTACACCTTGACCGATATTCCCGACGATGCCGCCTATCTCCACGCGCAATACCGGCGTAACAATCCCCTGCCCTACATGGCCGTTCACACGCTGCTCGATGGCGTGCGCGGCCAGGGGCACTACGTTGGCACGTATATGGCCTGGGGCACGAATAACAATGGCTGGTGGGGCGAAGGTGAGATCAAGTTTTACATGGATGGCGACGACGAATTCCCGACTATCTGCGGCACGGGCACAGAGGATTATTTTGGCGGAGCGTGGTGCTTCGAACAGCCTAAAGGTGAATATGGCCTGTATTCAACGCCATTTCTGGGAATGCCACAGGTAATCAAACCGGATGGCTTCTACCAAAGTCAGCAGCGTTTCGGCCTGTATCGCTGGCACATTATGGACCCGATCCGGTTTAAGACGGATTTGCGCGTCACCATGCAAGCGCTCGGTTGGCGCTCCGAA
The DNA here is from genome assembly GCA_016929355.1 of Anaerolineae bacterium. Classification (GTDB taxonomy): domain Bacteria; phylum Chloroflexota; class Anaerolineae; order Aggregatilineales; family Aggregatilineaceae; genus JAFGJA01. The sequence continues at coordinate 1,089 of JAFGJA010000492.1, forward strand.
GGGCGTTATCTGCCCTTGCAGGATGACATCGCTTCAACAGCATTCTGGTATCAAACAGAACCGCACGCGCCATTTCCCCCACTGCCGGATCGCAATGGATTAGAGGTGATCTAGCGAATTTTGCTGTATGTGGCTTAGCCAGGGGTGATCAAAACTGGCACTTGTTCGCCCCAACCATGCTTTTTCGTACCTCGACAATATCATCCCACTGTGTTATCAATGCCACTGTTTCGATCAAGCTGTGGAGAAATCAACTTTTATGACTGCTGATATGTGGTACACGCTGGCAATTCTGATCATCGCCATCGTGTTATTTATTACCGAATGGCTGCGTGTTGATGTGGTAGCCTTGGGGGTCGTGGTGGCGCTGATGCTCACCGGGATTCTATCGTCCGAACAAGCATTGTCCGGCTTCTCAAATCCCGTTGTGTTGATCGTGGCGTCCTTGTTTATTGTAGGCGGGGCGGTGCTGCAAACCGGACTCGCCGGGATACTCGGTCAACGCATTCTCAACATTGCGGGACACAGCGAAGCGCGCCTGATCCTGGTGATCATGCTGGCGGCGGGTGCGCTTTCGGGATTCATGAGTGATACTGGTACGGTAGCCGTATTGCTGCCCGCGCTGGTCAGCCTCGCACGCACGGCCAATATCGCCCCGTCAAAACTGCTGATCCCGCTCTCGTATGGCGCATTGTTAGGCGGCGCGACAACGTTGATCGGCACGACACCGAATATCATTGTCGCGGATATGCTGCGCGAACAGGGCGAAGCAACCTTCTCATTCTTCAGTTACACACCGGTTGGCCTCATGATGCTGCTCACCGGGACAACATTTATGGTCCTGATGGGGCGACGCATTTTGCCGGAAAATTACCCGGCGACACGCGGCGCGCAGGATCGCGTGCAGAATCCCCAGGAACTCCTTGATGTGTACCGCCTGCCGGACAACCTGTTCCGGCTGCGTATTCCGGCTGAATCAACCCTCACACAGCACACCATCGCGGATTCACGATTAGGGGACGAGTTTAACATCACCATCGTTGACATTCTCCGCGCATCCGAACCGCAAGCGCTTATGCGGTTCGGTGATCAGAAACTGGTGATCCAATCGGATACGATCAATACAATTTTCCCAGAAGCGAACACCGTGCTCCAACCCGATGATGTGCTGATTGTGCAAGGCGAGGAAAAATCCGTGCGTGATGCCGTGCGTTACTGGAATCTGGCGATGCAGCCCGTATCCCCCGCCGATGAACAGATGTTGATCAATCAGGAAGCGGGGATCGCGGAAGTTTTGCTGCCGCCGCGCTCATCACTGATCGGTAAAACGCTGGTCGATACACGCTTCGGCTCACGCTTCAAACTAACGGTACTCAACCTCATTCGGCCTGGCGCATCAACAGAAGGACCGATCAAGGATGTGCCCCTGCAATTTGGTGATATTCTACTGGTCCAGGGCTATTGGAAAGATGTCCTCGCGCTGCGCAAAATGCCCCGCGATTTTGTTGTCATGGGCCAACCAGAATCGATGCTTGGCGCACCCTATCGCCACAAAGCCCCGCTCGCGGCGCTGATTATGTTAGGCATGATGATTGCGTTAATCGCAGGCGTTGCGTCGGTTACAGCAATCAGCATGACTGCCGGGCTGCTGATTGTATTGAGCGGTTGCTTGAGTATGGATGAGGCTTACGCCGCGATTGACTGGAAAAGCATTGTTCTGATCGCGGGGATGCTGCCGATGAGTACGGCGCTAGAGGAAGTTGGTTTAGTGGCGAAAGTCGCTACGGGGATGACTGACACACTGGGCGATTTCGGACCTCTAGTATTTATGGCTGGTTTATACCTGATCACCTCCGGTTTTACACAGGTGCTTTCTAACACAGCAACCACCGTCTTGATCGCACCCATTGCATTTGCTACTGCGCGCGAATTGGATGTACATCCGCAAGCGTTTTTGATGACGATTTCGATTGCCGCATCGATGGCGTTTGCGTCACCAGTCGCGTCCCCTGTGAATACGCTGGTGATGGGGGCCGGCAATTACCGCTTTGCCAACTATATCAAAGCCGGGATTCCCATGATCATTTTGATGATGATTGTGACGCTGATCGGGGTTCCGCTTTTGTGGCCGTTTTAGATACATCAATGGGGCGTCATCCGCCACTGCTCACACTACAAGATGACGCCTCAGTGATGAAGACAAGCTGGCACATTTGTGCTATATTGGTATCAATCGCAGTTTACCAATCACATAATACCGGTCAAACCACCATAAATATTCGGAACGATTTTTAGCGCGCTAAAAATGCCATTTTCATCATTTTTTCCCCGTAGCGCCAACGCAAAGGGGGGAGGGGGGAAATTCTACTCCGCGATTGCTTCCTGTTCACGGCTGAACTGCGTTTCGTACAACTGCGCATACAACCCGTTCTGCGCGATCAATTGGTCATGTGTACCCTGCTCTACAATGCGCCCGCGATCCATCACCAAGATCAAATCCGCAGCGAGGATTGTACTCAGGCGGTGCGCGATCACCATGCTGGTTCGCCCCGCCATCACCTTTTTTAACGCATCCTGAATCAGCGCTTCCGATTGGCTGTCAAGGTGACTGGTCGCTTCATCCAAAACCAGGATACGCGGGTCTTTGAGAATCACGCGCGCAATCGCCATACGCTGCTTTTCGCCACCACTGAGCCGGTAGCCGCGCTCGCCCACTACCGTATCATACCCATCCGTCAAGCCTATGATGAAATCATGAATGTTCGCGGCGCGGCACGCGGCTTCGATCTCGGCTTGAGTTGCGTCAAGTTTCGCGTAAATCAGATTGGTACGGATCGTATCGTGAAACAGGTGTGTTTCCTGCGTGACCATGCCCACCTGCGCCGCCAGTGAATTCAGTTTCACATCGCGCAGATCATACCCATCCAGCAAAATCCGCCCCTGCGTCGGATCGTATAGGCGCGGGATCAAATACGTCATCGTGGTTTTACCTGCGCCGCTTGGCCCGACCAGCGCCACCAACTGCCCTGGCTGGATCGTAAAGGAGACTTCGGTCAGCGCTTCCTCACGCGCCTGACTCACAGGTACAACTTCATCCCCACCTTTATGTTTATCTGATTTACCATTGCCAGCTTTACTATCACCGGATAACACCGCCTGCACCAAATCAGTCTGCCCATGCCGCTCTACACCGCTCAA
>JAFGJA010000493.1 GCA_016929355.1 Anaerolineae bacterium
CCTCGCCCCTACACAACCCGCGATTCAAACCAACATTCCCAAAAGTGTCCCCCTATCAGCCATGCACGGGGCGGCAGGGTGGGGTGTAACCAAAAACCAGATAGCGCAAATCCTAGCGATTAAGAGGACAACCAACCATGACGAAAAAAATCGAAGCGATCATCCGTGAAGAACGAGTTGAAGCCGTCAAAGCGGCTCTGACCGAAATCGGCATTGTCGGACTGAATATTACCCAGGTACGCGGACGCGGGCGCGATGGCGGGATCAGGATCGAAACCCGTAACGGCTCCTATATGGTGGACATGATCCCCAAGATTCAATTGAACATCGTGCTCAGTGACGATAACGTGGAACCAACCATTGAAGCGATTAGCAAAGCGGCCTCAACCGGCGGCAGTGGTGACGGTGTAATCTTCGTCTTGCCGGTAGATGACGTGATCCGCATCAGCACCGGTGAGCGCGGACGGGAGGCGATCACTTACCAGGGCGACATCGATACCCGGCGTGTGCCGGCTTAACCTCACCCCCCTGCCCCCTCTCCATGCATGGAAAGGGGGGAGTAAAGTCGAGTAGGGGACATTGAAGCACTTCACTTTATGAGTCAGCTTGGCGCTCTGTCGCCTTGTTGTCTTCTCACCCCCAGATGGTAGGAGCCGCCCGGTTCCTACCTTATTTTTTGCCCCAACGTTAAAAACACGTTAAATGAATTTAACCGGAATTGCCCATTTCTGACAGGTGAAATATAATTTATGCACCCTTTAAGTAGGTTTACCGTTAAAGGCTACTATAACCATTACTTGTCAAGTTTTTCCTATGGAGGATTTTCAATCATGCGAAAACTATCCGTATTACTTATTGTTATGCTGATGGTGGCCGGATTGGTCCCATTGGCGAACGCGCAGGACGAGGAACCCTTCGCGTTGACGATTATGCACACCAACGATACCCACGCGCATCACGAAGCCGAGGGGGGCAATGGTGGTGTGGCGATCCAGGCCGCAGTCGTGAAGCAGATTCGCGCCAGCGTAGCGAATTCCCTGCTGCTGGATGCGGGTGATCGGTTCACCGGCACGCTGTATCACCAGGTCTATGACGGGCAAGACAACGTCCAGATCATGAACCTGATGGGCTATGATGCGATGACGCTCGGCAACCACGAATTTGATAACGGCGATGAGGTTCTCGGCGCGTTCCTGGATGGGATCAACTTCCCCGTTGTCGTGTCGAATATCGATGTGAGCGCCTCAGCAGATTTAGCCGGGAAGATTGTGCCCTCAACCGTACTCGATGTGAACGGCGAGCAGGTCGGCATCATCGGCCTGATTACGCCAGACACCGATATTTCGTCGTCGCCAAGCGATAACGTCGTCTTTGATGCCGATCTGGTGGCTGCGGCCCAAGCCGCCGCCGATGGGTTGATGGCGGAAGGCGTCAACAAGATCGTGCTGCTGACCCACATCGGCTACAACTGGGATATGGAGATTGCGCCGCAGCTTTCCGGCGTGGACATCATCATCGGCGGTCACTCCCACACTCCCCTCAGCAATATGTATGCGGGGGCGCTTGGCGAGTATCCCACCACCTTTGAAAGCGCAAGCGGCGAACCGATCCTTGTGGTCACTGCGTTCAGCGAAAATGAATTCATGGGCCGGTTGGATGTCGAATTCGACGCCGCCGGGGTGATCACTGATTATGATGGCGACGTGATCTTGCTCTCCGGTTACATCACGCCCGATGCGGAACTGGCGGCGGTGGTTGAAGAACTGGGCGGACGCCTGCAAGAACTGAAAAATATGACCATCGGCGAAACCAGCGTCTTCCTTGTGGGGGATCGCACGGTCTGCCGGGTGGAAGAATGCAACCTCGGCAACCTGATCGCGGACGCGATGATCTGGAATACCGGCGCGGATATTGCGATTCAGAACGGCGGCGGTATCCGGGCGGACATCGACGAAGGCGAAGTCACGATGGGCGAAGTGTTGACCGTGCTGCCCTTCGGCAACCTGATCAGCACGCTGGAACTCAAGGGTGAATACGTGTGGGCCGCGCTCGAAAATGGCGTTTCAGAAGTCGAAAACGGCGCGGGTCGCTTCCCGCAGGTCGGCGGTTTGCGCTATACGTGGGATGGCAGCCAGGAACCCGGCAGCCGGATCATCAGCGTGGATGTGCTGAACAAAGAAACCGGCGAATATGAGCCGCTTGATCTGGAAGCGATCTATTTCGTGGCGACGAACGACTACATGCGCGGCGGTGGCGATGGCTACTCGATGTTCGAAGACTTCGCCATCAATCCCTATGACTTTGGTGCGCCGTTGGATGGCATCCTGGCCGACTACATTGAGCAATTCGGCCCGGTTGCGCCTGAGGTTGAAGGGCGTATCACGCGCGTCGATGCGACAGAATAAGAGTCTCTATCTTTGCTCGTTTAGTGATGCGGCTTGACCCCACCCTAATGGAGAAACGAAAACGACATCAGATGATCGTGTAGGGGAGCACCAATGTGTGCTCCCGTTTTTTCGGGCCAACACGCTGGTCGGCCCCTACATGATCTGGGTTTGAAATCGTTTCTCCCTAAGTCCCTCCCCGCAAGCAGGAAGGGACTTTTTGTATGAATTACTTTACTTCGATTGCGCGGCCAACCACTCCATGATGGTGACGGCATTATCGTTGGCGTGCGCTGCCGGACCGTACAGGCGACCAACAACAGTCTCACCATCCATGATCTGGGCCAGGTCGTTGTTATAGAAGTAAATCCAGGACCAATGCCCCATGTATTCATAGGCCGATCCGTCTTCATTCGTGTACAGGCCACTCTCGTCCAGCACCTTCGGCAAGTAGCTTATATAAGTATGCGCAGCGCCAGCCTGAATCAAGCGGTCATACAGCTTGACGGGGTATGTGCTCGGCTGAACAACAAAATCCGTCGCCGCCGTGACAAACCAGATCGGCATATCGAGTATCGCGGCGAGTGCTTCGTCAGTGGCCGCCGCGTCGTTGAAGGGTTCGCATACCGGGACAGCCGCCGCGTAAAAGTCCGGGTAATCCAGAATCAAGCGGACGGTCAGGAAACCACCGTTGGAGGCTCCAGACACATAGATGCGGTTCGGGTCGATACCGGAATTTTCGGCGACATAACTTTCCACCAAGTTCTGAACAGCGCGCGTATACTTCGATATGATCCCGAAGTTTTCACCCTCATAACTGCCTGAGCCATCATCCAACCACATCGTCGGGGACTGTGGAACCAGGACATACGCGCCGCCAAAGTAGGCCTGCACCTCTGCGGTTACAAACACGGTGGCTTTGTTCGCCGCTAGCGGGATCGTCGGGTCCGAACCACCTTCACCACCGCCATGCAGCCAGATAATAAGCGGGTGCTGGGCATCATCCGCCGCCGGAGCGTAATAGGCGTATGGCAATTCGATCAGGCCGAATTCTTCATCTTCATAGGAAGCCTGGGCGAATTCAAAGTCATCGATCAACAACCGCGAATACTGATCCATTTCCGTCGCCACAAGACCCTCAATATCACCAATCGCCTTTTCCTGCGTGATAGTGTAGACGTTTTCGGTCCAGTCGTTGAGTCCTGATCCCATAAAGTCGTAGTTAAGCGCTGAAGTCGGGGCAACGGTGGGGCCAATTTCCATGACCAACGTGGCAAAGCTGCCCGTTTCCACCGGATTGCCAGCCGCATCGGAAATATAAGCATCAACCACAGTTGCGTCACCTTCGCCAAGAGGCGGTTCCTCCAGGCGGGGATCGCTGCGCTTGACATATACGCTAAAGGTGGCGGCGTCCACGCCCTCAGAAACCTCAGCTTGCAGGTTCACGATCAACTTCGTCGTGACCGCGCCCCAGTCCATAACCTCATCAATGCGGTTATAGGTCGTTGTCCCCGCTTCTTGGGCCTGAACTGGCATACCAGCAAATGCCAGCGTGAACACCAGCGCCAACGCCAACGCAATCATCGTGCCCGTTTTCGCCAATTTCATCATATTTTCTCCCGTAATTGTATTTAA
>JAFGJA010000056.1 GCA_016929355.1 Anaerolineae bacterium
AACCGACGATTATATTATTTCCTTTTGCCGCGTGGTTGTTTCTCGGCGTAGGAATTCCCTGGGCGCTGGCGCTGCTACCGCGCGAAGACTGGCGCGCGCGTGTAACCGTGATCGCGGTGGGGATGGCGCTCGGACCGTTAGCGGTTACAGCGTGGATGTTCGTGATCGGCACATGGGGCCGGATCACGCTCGGTGGGACGCTCGCCGGGAGCGCGGCGCTGGCACTGCTCGGCAATGCGCTGACCGCATGGCGCTTCACGCAGAGTCGTAAATTTGCCACTCCCCATATCACCGCGTCAGAAACCAATCTCCCTGCACCTCACCCCCTACCTGACTCCCCCTCTCCGTATTTGGAGAGGGGGATGGGGGGTGAGGTACAACACGAATCGGAAGCAGCCGCCGATCAAAGTTCCTCTCCACCCAATCAGCCCCCACCTGGCCTCCCCCATGCATGGGGGAGGAAGCAAAGGAGGGGGTCAGCGAGGGGTCTGCTCATCACCGGGATCGCACTCGTTTTCATCGTCACCACGCTCATCACGGCCTGGTGGCCGTTCATCGCGTATGATACGCAATGGGTCTATGGCTACAACGCGCGCCTTTTCCTGCTCGAAGAACGCATCCCCGATGACATAGGCTACTATCCGCAGTTGATCCCGCTCAGCTATACGTATATGCAGCAAGCATGGCATACGCTCCACGATCCCGGCGACGGATCGCTGTTCAACGACCACGCCGCGCGCGTGGTTGTGCCCTGGTTCAACCTGGCAATGATCCTCATGGCCTATGTTCTGGGACACAGAATCTTCAAATCACGCCGCGTAGGACTTTTAACCGCCGCGATCTGGACCCTTTACCCGCATGTGGCCGCGTGGAGTGGCGCAGGTGATCTCGAAATTACACTGACGCTCTACATGACCGGCGCGGCAGTCTTTTTCATCGAGGCGTGGCGCACAGAAAAAACCGTTTACGCGATCCTGAGCGGGATTCTGTTCTCCGGCGCGCTGTGGACCAAGCCCACTGGCGGCGCATTCGCGTTAGGAGTAGGGCTGGCGGTGGCTGGCTGGCTGGTGATCGTGCGCGGTGATCGCGCGGCGATATGGACCAAATTCCGTATCGCATTGATCACGGGAATTGCTAGCGCGCCCCTCGGCGGGATGTGGTATATCCGTAATGTGGCGCTAGGACACGAGGCGGTCATCTTCCCCGCAAGCTATTGGCACGGTTTCGCGCAGCGTTCCGGGCAGGAATTCGGCTGGCCGTTGCTGATCGCGCTGCTGGCGGCGGGGGGATTAGTGATGATTCACCACAGAGACACAGAGAACACAAAGAAAAAGAAGGGGAAAAACAAAAATTCAAGTGAAATCGCTACTCCCCCTCTCCAGGCTTGGAGAGAGGGCCGGGGGGTGAGGTTTAACGAAAGCATCCTCCTCGCCATATTCCTCCTCCTGCTCGGCATAATGCCCACCGCATTGAATCCCGACGCGATCATCAAGGGTGATAACCTGTGGCGCTGGCTGCGCGGCGATCTGATCACGGCGCGGCGGCTGAATCTGCTGGAAATCAGCGCGATTACCGCCGGATTCGGGCTTCTGCTGTGGCAGGGACGCGAAATATGGCGGCGGTGGGCGCGCGCGCGCCGCGAAACGATCCTCCTGATCTGGGCGCTGCTGCTGCCCTACGCGGTGGTGTGGTTCTTCAATTTTTCGTATCACTACCGCCTCAGTTTTGGCATTGTGCCCTTAGCGATGGTGCAGGTGGCGGCATTGATCGATGGCTGGCTGTGGGATTGGCTGGCAGCGCAGCGCATTGGACGCATGATCGGCAGTGGGGTGATCGTTGGCGCGACAGCCTTAGCGATCAGTGTCGCCGGACAGCACACCTTCGAGGCGTGGCGCGATGGTGTCGCCGATGATGTCGCCAAATATGATCGCGGCAACCCCGGCTTGATGGTCGTCGTACACAAATTAGAAGACTATGCCGATCAACATGGCGCACCCGTGATCGCCATTCCCGGCGAGGATCGGCTGCCGTTTTTCTTCCCGACCTGGGACATTCGCAACAGCCGCGAAACCGAGGATTTGCCCACATCCACCGAGGATTTATCCGGTGTGGACCTGTACATCGAAAATTCGTCGGGCGTGTTTCTGATGCAGCGCGCGGGCATCTGGCCGAATCCCCTCAGTGCGGAAATGGAAGTCGCCAAGCGCTATTACGATCTCGATGTGCATGGCTGGGATGGCGAACCCTGGCCGACGGTGCTGGAACCGATCCCGATTGGACCACACGGCACGATCACGCAGGATGATGGCGAGTTTTATTACGCGATTTTCACGATCCTCCCGGCAGCACGCGAAAAGCCAATGCAGCCCGGCGCATTGCGCGAAGATACCGTGCTGATTGGCGATTTTGCGCAGTTCGTGGGGCACGATATGGGAAATCTGCGGTGGGTGCATGGGCAGCGCATCGCCCTATCGCTGTACTGGCGGCCCACTGGTCAGGCTCCGGCGGCGCGCGATTACAGTCTATATATTCACCTGCTAGACGAAAATGACGAGATCATCGCGCAGTGGGACGATGTACCGTTGCAGGGCTTCTACTCGACGCGCTTCTGGCGACCCGGCGAATCGCTGCTGGATTACCGGCTGCTGCAAATGCCGGAGAAGGTCACGCGCGGCCCGGCCAAATTGAAAATTGGCTTCTATAATTCGGCCACTGGTGAGCGTCTACCGGTGACGGTCAATGGTGAGATTATTGGGGATGGGATTGTGATCGAGGATCGGATCGTGGCGCGGTAGGGGTGAACCAACCCGAACCTCTGGTTCGCGTTCGCCCTGGGCCGACACGCTGGCCGGCCCCTACATCACACCCCCGCCTACGCAATCGTGACGAGGACTTTGTTTTGCTCGACGCTTTCGCCTTCCTTCACACTGACGCGATGCACAACCCCATCACGCGGCGCTTTGAGTTCGTTTTCCATCTTCATCGATTCGAGGATGATGATCGTTTCCCCCTTCTGTACCGCTTGACCTTCCGCCACCGGCACGCGCACGATCAAACCGGGCATGGGCGCGCGGATACTGATCTCACCGCCCGCATCGCCAAACGCCATAAATGCGCTTGCCAAACGACGGCTGCGCTCGTCGGTGACTTCGACTTCATACATATCGCCACCCAACAGCACATGATAAATGTCGTCGCGTTCCTCGACTACGCCCTCAAAACTCAAATGATCGAGCAAAATCGAGTACAGTTCGCCTTCGCGTAGTTCGCGGAAATCAATGGCGCGTGCCTCGTTATTAACCAAGACACGACCATCTTCATTGATTTCGATCTCAAATGTTTCGCCGTTGATAATTGTTTGATACTTCATGCGGGTCGCTTTCTGCCTGCTCAGAATAGGTAGAGTCCGCTTAATTATACACACAAACCCGGCAATGGTTACGGTTTACGCCTGGTTTGTGGGTATACTAGGACATTATTTGCGCATCAGAGAGGGGCACTTATGTCATCCACACCCATTCTACGCTACGTGGGCTATCATTTTGATGATCTCGATGGATTTCGCTTTCCGCCACTGCGAGCCATCATCGAAGAACACCCCACGCGGCAGGTGTTCCAATTTCTTTTCGGCTACCTCATGGTCGATGAGGAAGGGACTCTTTATTTCGAGCCGGTGAATGATTTTCCCGTACCATACAATTCCGGCATCAACACGTTTATTGATTACTGCCATGTGCGCGCCGATCTGGGCGGCCCCGATCCGGTAGATGCCGCCTATCAACGCCAGGAAAAACTCACCAGTAGCGAAGAAGCAAATCCACGCTGGGAACGCGCCGACGATGACACGATCTATTTTGGCGCAGAAGATGCTAAGTGATCACGCCCAACCGTAATAGGCCAGCCATACAATCAAGGACGTATAGGTTGGATTCACATACGCCCCCTACTCCGTTACCTCGAACTCTTGCCGCGCGCATTCCTGACCGTTGATCTGAATGGCGATGGCGTGCGTACCGGGATAATACTTGCGCGTCGTGATCGGGCGAAAACTCTGCTGGCCGGAGAGTGTCACGGTTTCGCCCGGCGCAAGGGTGCGTTTGGTTAACTTGAATACTTTCTCGCTCATCTTGCCACGCGCGCGAACCAGATGCAGCACGTAATCAATCACCAAATCCTGAGCCGCCTGCCCTACCGATTCGACCTCAAACGAAAATTGCACGGTTTCGCCTAACGCGATCTGCAACGGCTGTAACATAAGATTGCGCACAGTGATTGCCGGTGCATCATAACCAAGCAAGGCTAATGCGCCCGGATCACCCTGTTTGATCAAGGTGCGCAGCGCGTGCCGGATCAGCCATTCCATTTCCGGCGTTTCAATGGCGGACCACGCGCGCAGCACGTCGATCACAACCTGCGGGTTATCTTTGGCGATGTCATTGAGATTGTTCGCCACGCTGCGCCGCACCGTTTCCGAAGGGTCTTGCTTCAATTTCTCCAACACAGGCAAAATCGGCGCGGGATCGGCTTTGAAAACCGGCAGCGCAATGCCCCAGGGCAAACGCGGGCGACTCCCCTCGGAAGCGAGGCGGCGCACATGCTCACTCGGATGATCGGCCCAGGCGAGCATCTGCGCCATCATGCGCGGCGGGTCTTGCATAATGAACGGGCGCACAGCAAATTCGGCGCTCATCATTTGGGTGAAGACTTCCAACGCAGGCAAGGAAGCGTCCCAATCATCCAGGCCATACAGCGCGACATATTCGGAGAAAATGAGCTTCTCGAAGCCGTACCCGGCCAGCGCGGGCGCGACCTCACGGATGATCGCTAAGGCGGCGCGATAATCGGCGGGCAAATAATCGTGCAACATGGTCGTCGTGCGCCGCATCTGCGTCATGAGCGGGTGTGCGTTCCAATCATCCGTATAGATTGCCGCGAGGAAAGATTCAGCAACAAAGGCGGGATAATGGGTGGTGAAAGTCGTTGCCAAATCGGTATAAAACGCTTCGGTAAAAAATTGGTCTTTGAGCGCAGTAGACATGCATACCTCCCCTGAAA
>JAFGJA010000494.1 GCA_016929355.1 Anaerolineae bacterium
AGATCGCGTGTTTGGTCGATCATGTCGATGATCTGATCCAGCAGCCACCACGCGCGCTCGACGTGGTTTTCGGGACCCGCCGCCCCGTCATCAAATTGAGTTGTGAGCGAGGAAAAACGCAGCAGTTGGCGCAGCGTGCCATCCCCGAAAAGCGCAAGAGCGCGCTTAATCGCGGTCCCGCCCCCATCGAAGACCAGCGCCAGTTTGGTTTCCTGCGGAGCCTGACGCGCCATGCCCACCAACGGCAGCGCCGATCCATACGGCGACAGCCAAAGCTGCATATCGGTTAAGCCCGCTTCCGCAAACACCGTGAGCACGTGATCGCGCATCATTGGCCCTAACCGCCCGCTTACGATCCCCCCACCGAGCCAGATATACCGGATGCCGGCCCAGTAAGCCCAGTACGAGTCATCCCATTCGGGCCGCGCTGCCCGATTTGCCACATCTCCGCGCCGCAGCGTGAGCAGCAGATAGCCGAGATTTCGTCCCATCTGCCGCGCGATCTGCTGCGCTGCTTCATGCACCGGGGAATTGTCCGGCGCAGCCAAACACGCATCAAATGCCCGGTTCAGCGCGTCATCGTCCAGCGCGGGATCGATTCCCAATGTTTCCGCCGCGTCACGCATCAAATTCGCCAGCGCTTTAGCCGAAACCAGCCGGTAGCCGGTTTTGCCGCACACGCCTTCCTCAATCTCTATGCCCGGCACATCCGCCACGATCACCCGGTTCAGCGATGCGGTTGGTCCAATATGCCGGGGATCAAACGTTTCCATCGGTCTTTACCTCTCCCAAATAAAACGCCCGCATGTGAACCGTGCAGACGTTTGTAGAAATCCATAGTTTTACGAGTGATGGGAATTTAATCACACACGGACTCCCCCTCGCCATGCGTGGAGAGGGGGCCGGGGGGTGAGGTTACTCACAATGCGGCCACCGCCAGCGCCAGATCGCGCCGTACTTTGTCCCGGTTGAAATTGGCCCATGCTGCCGGGAAGGTATCCAGTAAACGCTGCTGCTCAGTGTCTTGTGCCCGCGCGTACTGGATCACGCCGCGCACATCAGGCCGCATGAAGATCGGCACGCCGCTATAGTGGGTGTTGTGCTGATCCACAAACGCGCGCAGCGATTCGCCCGCCACCTGGGTATCATTCAGATCGCCCAGGTGATCCTGCATAATCTTGCATTCCTCGATCACCGGGCGTGCTTCCGGGCCTAATACGTCTGCAAAAAATTCCAACGCATACCGGAACCGCTTAAAGTCGATGCGCAGCGCGTGCAAGGTGTTGATCATCTCCTCATCAATCCCATTGCACAATACGGCCTCGTAAGCGCGCAGTTGTTCATAAAGTTCATAAATCAGGCGCGGCGCGACGTGGCGCACCTGATACGGCACGGCGCTATCCGAGATCGGGCGGCGTTTGGCTCCCTGGCCGGGTGTGGTGAGAAAAGCGTAAAACGAGTCCACGAATTTACCAAAGCGCTTGCTATCCAGCGTTTTGATCAAGTCATGGCGGGCGATGGCGCGCTGCTTGTCCCACTGGCTAAGGATCGGCGTGAGATCGTCTGCGGGGTGATCGATCATGAAACGTTGGGCTTTATCAATTGCCACATCCAGATCGCGCACCACGCCCAGCGCGCGCGCTACCCGGCGTAAATCCCGCACAAAGGGTTTGATGCTGCCGGATTTGTAATATGCATCAAATTGGCGAAATGCGCTGCGCATCCGGCGCGTTGCCACGCGCATATCATGCACGGCTTCAATGTCTTCCCCGATGCGGCTGCCCGGTTCATTGAGCAGCATCCGTTCAAAATGGAACAGCAGCGTTTTGCGTCCGGCTTCCGCCATCGGATCATCCGGTTCCATGCCAATCGTTGCGTGCAATGTGAGCGCCAGACGTGGCTCATCCACGCCGGGGATATTTTGGGCCGAGTCTGTGTCTATTTCCGCCTCAACCGCCGCTTCTGCTTCGACATCCAGATCGAACGCCGTATCCACTTCGCTTTCAACTGCCGTGTCCAATGCAGCATCGATCACACCTTCAGTTGCATCTACTACCTCATCTGCGGCGCTGTTCGGAAAAATGCCCATGCGTGCTTTGCGCCATTCCCGCCGCCAATAATGCACCTGACTCTGGCTCAGGGTAACGGTTGTGGCAATATCCACCGTGCGTAATCCATCCGCACTGAGTAAAATGATTTGGGCGCGGCGAATTTCAGGTGCTTCGCCATGCGTTTGAATATTGTTGAGGGTGGCTCGTTCTTGCGCGGTCAAGTCGTAACTCATGCGGTGTGGCTCCTCTGCTCAGGTAGATTTATCCGGGTTGAAGCTGTTCTGAGTATAGCACAGGATGAAGTGTGTTTAAGTAAAGTTTGAAAAATTTAAATTTCGATAGGGATGGGTAGGGCGATGTATACAGACGAACAAGTATGGCAGATTTTAGATGGGTTGTTAGTTGGCGCAGATCGGCGGATGGATTCAGTCGGCGATTGGGCCGAACATCTGGATACGGAGCCGCTCAATCTATTGGTGACGCGCTTTGTGAACCAATTGGATGACGAATGGTATGAGGCCGATCCGCCTGATGCGTTTTGCGTGGCGTTAGAGGGGCGTGTGCAAAAACGCTTGGCGGCGAGTGGGGCGGGGTGGCCGCATGTCTGGGCGCACACCTTGCGCGTAACGGGCTTCGCGTTGGCGCTGGCAGACGAACTGCATAACCGGACGCGCACCGCCAACCCCGATCCCGTCGTCGTGTATGCGTTGGGCCTCTGTCATGATGTCGCCAAGCTGGATGAGGATCGTACCGGCGAACCACACGAGGAATTGGGCGCGCGTTTTGCGGCGCAAGTGCTCAAGGATCATCTGCGCCCCGCCCAGATTGCCGCGATTCAGGCGGCGATCACGCGCGAGTCCGATGACGATCTGGCTCATATTCTGGCTGATGCCGATAAATTGGACAAGATTGGGGCGGCAGGGGTGGTGCGTCGGGTGTCGGCTGTTTCAGATCGCGGCGACTTGTCAGATGCGTTGTGGCAGGTCAGCCATGCCGCGCGTTATTTCCCGGCCATGTATTTCGATCTCAGCCGCGAATTGGCGGCTCGCAAACGGGCGTTTCAGGCATGGTTTGTGCCTCTGGCCGAGAGCATAGTAGATGACATAGATGATGAGTGAAACGATTTTCAAACCCTCTATGTTCTATTAACAAATCTTAGATAAATTGACAAAACTGGTCAATATACTTTATAATTCTATTAGTAGCGGGTTTCTAACATTTTGGGGATGTTAGTGTTTTTGGGCTGAACCTCAATCTAATATATCTAATGCCAAATGTCAGAAAACTTCTACTGTATCTTTGCGTATATGTTTAATACAGGAGAGTAACCATGAAGATTCGTGTATTGATTCTATTCATTCTGATCGCAACATTGATGGTATTTGCTATCCCGACACAGGCTGATGACGATGGCGGTGAAGAGGTCGGCGCGGTTGTGATCGAGGGTAAAACGTGTTGGGGGTTTGTGCCCAAACCCAATGGCCTCCCAAGGCTGGGACCATGGATTAAGACGACTGATTCGCAGCAGGTGATGACCCCCAGTGGCAATATTAAGCTGACGTGTCACTTCACACATACCCAGATCATTGAAAAAGCGACTAAGTCAAGCGGTTTTGCGTGTAATACCGCCTGGGGGACTACTTATGACACCAAGATCGTCGCTACGCCAGATGGCTATGTGAATATGACGTGCGTGGTTAAAGCTGAGTAGTAATCAAAGCCGCGTATTATAGGTGCGCGCATGTAACATGAATCATACGGGGATGAGCGACGACCCGCTAGT
This sequence comes from Anaerolineae bacterium, assembly GCA_016929355.1. GTDB lineage: Bacteria > Chloroflexota > Anaerolineae > Aggregatilineales > Aggregatilineaceae > JAFGJA01. The sequence continues at coordinate 3,835 of JAFGJA010000494.1, forward strand.
TCATCCCCGTTTTTTTGCGTTAAGATTCGCTCACGAATGCGGTATTAATCGGCTGCCGCCGCGACATAGGTGTCTTGCTTGAAATCCGGTTCCGTGACCGGCAGCACATCCACCAATTCGTATTCCTGCGATCCCAGACCAAGTTCCGCCGCGTGACTCAGTTGCAGATACGGGTCTTTCCAGGG
>JAFGJA010000495.1 GCA_016929355.1 Anaerolineae bacterium
ACGAGCGGCCTGGTGATACGCACCATCTCCGCTATTTCGCCGCGTTGATTCGTGCCGAATTCCAGGACCGCGATCTGGTGATCCTTGTTCAGCCTGCCCAGCGCGAGCGGCAGTCCGAAGCGCCCGTTAAAATTGCCGGGATGCGTGTAGACATTGAACTTAGTGCCCAGGACCTGCGCAATCGCCGCTTTGGTCACGGATTTACCCACGCTGCCCGTTACGCCGATCACCGTTGTGCCGAATTTTTCGAGGATGATCCGCGTCCAGCGCATGAGCGCATCTTCCACGCTGCGCATGACGATCACTGTCACCTCGTCGGTATCAAACGTGGGCGGATTGGTACACATGATGCCGGACGCGCCTTTTTTGACGGCTTGTTCCATGTGATGATGGCCGTCGCCTTTGTCGGTTTTGAGCGCGACAAATAAGTGGCCCGGCTGTACCTCGCGCGGATCATAGCAGAAATCCGAGAAAATGGCGGCGGACGCCTCACCAAATAACTGACCGTCGGCGGCTTCGAGGATGTCGTATAAACTGATCATGTGCATTTTACCGGATAGCTAACCGAATGAGTGATACGTGTAGTTTAGGTGGGGTGAGACTTTCGCGCCAGTTAGGGTTTTTTAACAGTTGGCCTTATCCCCATTCGCCAAATCTGACCTCTCTGCTATAATGGTGCGCTGTTGCATCACGGACGCTTACAGAGAGTATGAATCACGTATGACATTTGAATTTTCGCGCGAAGCAAAACAGGGCATGGCGCGGGCGGGAGTCTTTCACACGTCGCATGGCCCGATTCAAACCCCGGTGTTTGCTCCGGTGGGCACGCAGGCCACCGTTAAAGCTGTCGAACAGCGCGAACTGGTCGAATTGGGTGCGTCGCTGATTCTGGCGAACACCTATCATTTGCATCTGCGCCCCGGTGATGACCTGATCCGCGATTTTGGCGGTTTGCATGGTTTCATGGCCTGGGATGGTCCGATCCTGACGGATTCCGGCGGCTTTCAGGTCTTCAGTTTGGGCGGGCTGAACAAGATCGATGAGGAAGGCGTCACCTTCCGCGATCACCTTGATGGATCGCTGCACCGTTTTACTCCCGAAATTTCCATCCAGATTCAACATAATCTGGGTGCGGATGTGATCATGGCCTTTGACGAGTGCCCCAAACCGGATGACCGGGCGATTGTGCGCGGGGCAGTGGATCGCACGCACGCCTGGTTAACGCGCTGTGTAGAGGAACATCACCGCAGTGGCGATCTGAACCGGCAGGCGTTATTCGGGATCGTGCAGGGCGGGATTTTCCCTGAAATGCGCGCGGAATCGGCGGAATTTGTCTGTAGCATGGATTTGCCGGGGTACGCGATTGGCGGCTTAGCCGTCGGCGAATCTAAGCCTGATATGTATGCCATGATCGAACATACCACGCCGCTTATGCCGGAAGATAAACCGCGCTACTTAATGGGTGTGGGCAGTCCTGAAGATTTGGTGCATGGCGTGGCGCGCGGCATTGATATTTTTGACTGTGTGCTGCCGACGCGGGTCGCACGTAACGGCGCGGCGCTGACTCGCCAGGGCCGGATCAATATGCGCAACTTGCAATATGCGACGGATTCCGAACCGATTGAACCCGGCTGTACGTGTTATACGTGTACGCATTTTTCGCGCGCCTATGTGCGGCATCTGGTCAAAGTATCGGAAATTTTGGGACACCAACTGCTCAGTATGCACAATTTGCACATGCTGCTAAACTTGATGAGGGAATTGCGTGCTGCAATTTTGTCGGGGACGTTTGTGGAGGTTGCTGGGGCGTTTTTGGAAAATTACCAAACGGTGCGCCCTGAAGACCAAAGTACAGTTTTTCCTATAGAATCTGTGTGAATACAGCAGTGTTTATTTTAATGCAGTTGCTAAAATGCGATCAATCACACACAACAACTCCATCGTCCTCACTCATCGAAAGGAACCTTAATTGGATCTGCTCAAAGCGATCTTTTTAGGTCTGCTACAAGGAACGACTGAATTTCTGCCGATTTCTAGTTCCGGCCATCTTGTCTTAGTCCCCTGGTGGTTAGGGTGGGAAAAACCCCCCCTGGTGTTTGACGTGGTTGTCCATCTGGGGACATTGGTGGCGGTACTTGTTTATTTTTGGCGCGACTGGCTGACTCTATTCCGGGCCAGTGTCCATGCGCTGCGCAATCTTTCTCAATCCAATGAACTTGCAGAAAACCCGGATACCCGGCTGGTGCTGTGGTTGATTGTGGGAACCATCCCGGCGGCGACGATAGGTTTATTGTTGGAAGGTATGTTTACTTCCACCTTTTCGCATCCGCCTTTGGCGGCGTTTTTCCTACTCGTGACGGCGGGAATAATGACGGTTAGCGAGCGTGCCCATTTGGTCGAGCGTGACCTGAATGAAATGACTGCGCGTGATGCGTTGATGATTGGTATTGCCCAGGTTTTTGCTATTTTCCCCGGTATTTCGCGTTCCGGCAGCACGATTGCCACCGGGATTTTGCAAGGGCTGTCACGCACAACGGCGGCGCGGTTTAGTTTTCTCCTGGGCACACCGCTGATCTTTGGGGCGGGTATCAAACTGCTGGTGTTTGATGTGCTGCTCACCGATGATGTGGTGATCAGTTCTGACATGGTTATGCCGTTGATTGCTGGTTTTATAACCTCAGCGTTGATGGGTTTTTTGTGCATCTGGCTGTTGTTGCGTTTGTTGCAACAAAAACGGCTCTTTGGATTTGCGATCTATTGCGTGGTGTTTGGTTTGTTGAGCCTGGGAAGGAGTTTACCGGTGGCCCTCTGGTGAGAGGGGGAGCATGAGGCGGGCCAAACGAACAGCTAAACGAACCCTTGCCCTTTTGGGGTTAGCGTTGGCGGGGTGTCAGGGATCGGTATCCTTGCCGGTCACGATCACACCGCATGTCGTGCCAGTGCGCATCCTGGTGACGACAGCCGCGTATCCGCTCTTACAGGATGTCGTGGATGCCTATAGCACGCCCGAAACAGTGTTGGCCGTGAACAGCACGCCGGCTAGTTGGGCGACGATTCAAACGCGGCTGTTAACCGAACGCGCTGGGACAGGTTCAGCCAGCGAAGCATGGTATGCGCTGACCACTTTTCTCCCGTCCGGTCTGCCGCCTGATCTGGTGTCCGATCCGGCGGCGCGGGGTTGGTGGGTCGCTCCGGTGGGACGCGACGGTATTGCGGTGATTGTCCATCCGGCGAATACGGTTGAGTCGCTGACCCTGGCTGATCTGCGCGCGCTGCTGGCAGGCGAGATCACGACTTGGGCGGCTGTCGGTGGCGGCGATGAACCCGTCGTTATTGTCAGCCGTGAACCGGGGGCTGATACGCGCCTGGTGCTTGAGGCAACGGTGATGCATAGCCGCTTGCCGCCGGGCGATGCTCGATTAGCGCTTTCAGACGCACGTATGGCCGAATGGGTGGCGCGCACCCCTGGCGCTATCGGTTATGTGAGCATGGGCTGGCTCGCGGATTGCGCGGATATGCTCGGCGTGCGGATCGTGCCCCTGGCGGCCACGGCAGATTCCCCCCCTATTTTGCCCGATCCTGCTACTGTGAGCGCGGAACGGTATCCCCTGCACACCCCCGTGATGATTGTGGGTTTGTCGCCGCCCGATGTGGGCAGCGCGATCTATGATTGGTTCGCCTGGATACAGAGCGACGCCGGGCAGCATGTCGTCACCCGGCGCTATGGATCATTTTCCCCGACCACCGAACCAGCTCGCGGGAATCCCTGATGATCACTTATCGTCCGGCGAGCGAGGTGTTAACGCGGTGTGTTGCGGCGCTGGTGATGGCGTCTGTTATAATCATCATGATCGCGGTGGGGAAGCTGGATTCGCGGCGCGCGCAAACGTCCGATTTTCCCCGCACGGTGATTGACATGACCGGCGCGTCTGTGACGATTGAAGCGCCGCCCACCGTGATCGGGGTGGTGAGCGGTGTGCCGGTGGCGGAATGGGCGCTGCCGGGTGACGCTGTGCAGGTTATTGATCCGCACGAGGTCGCATTTTCCGATCCGGCGGCATGGCAGGGGATCGATTTGCTGATCGTGTCGGAGTATGATACTGTGATCTATCCCGCGTTGATCGCGGCGGCGGAATGGGCAGGCGTCCCCATTTTTCGCA
>JAFGJA010000057.1 GCA_016929355.1 Anaerolineae bacterium
ACTTCAGCCACCGCAATGTTAAACGTTTTGTGTAAGCGCGCGATCAGCGATTTTAAGCTGCCGCGCTTTTCCTTGAGCGATCCTACGCCCGGTAAATGAATGTCGATGGTTGCCGCGACAATAACCATGAGTTGGCGGGGGTGTTGGAGCAGTCCCCACTGCTAAGTTACAGCAAATCTTCACGTCCGTTTTGTTTCAATGTGTCAAGCACCGCGCGCACTTCCTGTGAGCGTTTGCGATCACACACTAGCAGCACATCCTCCGTATCCACGATCACAAGGTCTTCCAGTCCAATCGTGGCGACAGGGCGATCACTGAAAATGAGCGTATTTCGCGTGTCAAGATTGATGTGAGTGTTGGCCTGACCGCGAATCACGTTGCCATCGTGATCGCCATCCAGTACATCAAACAAGGTGGCCCAACTGCCAATATCACTCCAGCCAATATCAACCGGAATGACCGCCATATTTTGCGCGTTTTCCATGATGGCATAGTCGATGGAGAGGCGCGGCATTTGCCGCCACATCTGATCGAGTACCTCTGGATAGGTATCGGTCCCGACTGCCGCCTGGATTGATTGCAACAGCGCGTACATTTCCGGCTGCTGGCGTTGGTATTCGGTCAAAACCCGCCCGACCTTATAGATAAACATGCCACTGTTCCAGCTATATAATCCTGCCGCCAAAAATTGCATAGCCGTTTCCAGATCAGGTTTCTCGGTAAATCCGGCGGCGTGATAGGTCTGGAAATTATTAATGCGCTCCATCAAATTGCCGCGCCGGATATAGCCGTAGCCGGTGGCGGGGAACGAGGGCGAAATACCTAGCGTGACGATGTAATCTTTGAGTGCCAATTCGCCCGCCGTTTCTAGCACGCGCCGAAATTTAGCTTTATCGGCGATGTGCTGATCGGCGGTGAGGACCGCGATTACTGCATTGGGATCGCGCTGTTGGATGTGGACGGTAGCGAGGCCAACGGCTGGCCCAGTGTTTTGGCCGAAGGGTTCCACAATAAAATTTTCTGGTGGAATGTGAGGGGTGTCGCGTTGTAGATCGGCAACTTGATCGGAGCCGGTGACAATGAGAATTCGTTCGGGAGGCAGCAGTGGACTCAAACGTTCCACCGAAATCTGGAACATCGTCCGGTCTTCAACCAACGCCAGCATTTGTTTTGGACGTTTTTGACGACTCAACGGCCATAACCGCGTTCCGCCGCCTCCAGCCATAATCAGTGCATATAGATTATCCATACATTTTCCCTGATTGTGATTCGTTTTTGTTCGATAACGGGCACATACCTGCCCGATATTAGACTGCTTTAGGTACAAAAAAAGTCCCATGCGCTATTGTAACATGCATGGGGGTACTGTCTATATGCGCTGGCCTGACGCAAATTACTATTCCGGCAGCGCTTCTTTGAAATCATAAATCCCATCACGGATCGCCCAGCGTCCATCGCCCTGTTCGCAAACTATCGTATCCCCGTCTTGATGCAGCGCTCCCCCGCAGTTCAGACATTTGAATAACGGCCCATCAATGGCATGGGGCGGCTGATCGCCAGTCGCAAAGTTGAGCGTGAACACACTGGGCGAGCAGGGCGCAAGTTGCCCGGTGGGTTGCAGCCAGCTATCCAAGGCGACGAGCAGCGAGAGCGGTACAGTCCGTTTCAAGAGGCCCAACCGGAAATAGGATAACGCTAATCGCCGTTCCGTGTAGAAACCGGCCTCATGCAAGCAGCGTGCCATATACGCCGGGTGGAAATCGAAGTTTAACTCCACAAACTCAACCGGGTCTTCATCAAACGGATTCCACTTCTGCCGCCGCAGCCAATAGCGCAAGATCGCTTTGAGATTGCGCTTGCTGGCATATTCCAACACGAACGGCGCGCCGGGAGCCAATACCGCGCGAATTTGCTTGAAGGCGGCGGGGACATCGGCAAAGTGGTGGATCACCCGTTCCATGACCGCCGCATCGCAACTGCCATCGGCGAGCGGCAGCCGGTAAATATCGGCGGCGACATAGGTAAAACGGCTGTTTGTGCCCAGACGTGTTTGAGCTTCGCGCAATAGTGTACGTGAATAATCCAGCACGACGATGTGATCGTAACCGCCCAGTTCGCCCGTCATCCGACCAAAGCCCGCGCCCAGATGGACCACCCGCCGCCCATGTGCGGGCAGCAGGCGGCGCAGCGCGATTCGTTCGGTGCGGTCTTCATATTCGCGGCCCTGACCTTCCCAAAAATCCGTCCGGTAGCCGGAGCCTTCGTAGTCGATGATGGGCGGTGATGATGGTGTTGCTTTGGTCAACAAGTTCCTCTTTCTGTGTACACTCATTAAGACCCTGGTGTGATGATACCCATATCAGTATCCGGGGTGGCTGTCGGTTCGGATGCAGCGCCGGTTTGATCCGTGCTGCCACCGTTGTCATCCGTGCCGGTTTGATCGGTTTGGCTCGCATCGCTATCCTGGCTGGCTGCATCTTGGGCTTTAGCTGCTTGTTCGGCGGCCCATGTGCCGGGGGGAAGCGGCTCAAACGTATCTGTCCACGGATTCATGCTGTCCTCAGTCGGACTCAGCACATTCACGCCTTCGCCCTGGATCGCGTCGATGGTGAAGTCTGTGACCTCGCTCCAATCAGAGGGGATATTATCAATCAGGCGCACGTAAGGCTCAAGCAGGTTGCGCAAATTGAGAAACGGCGTATGAAGCTGGGTTTCTTTGAGCGGAATTTGGACATCTACCGGCAGGCTGATCGGAATGGTTGTGTCAACAGGGACCGTCATGCTCAATTGAATCGGTAGTACGAGGTCTTTTGGCAAAACAATATCAACTCGCCCATTGATCAGCCCTCCACCCCCAGGCAATGTAAATGTCGCATTGGCGGCAATCGGCACATCCTGGGTAAGCACCACACTCGTGGACTGGTTGAGGGGGAGATCGAACACCACCGGGATTTCATCTTCCACGGCGATGGTGCGTTCGATCACGGCTTCATCCATGCCGACGAAATTGCTGTGCAAGCCATCAATCAACGGTTCGAGGATGCCGTTTTTGATCTGGAAAATTTGCATCATCAAGATCAAGATGACGAACAGTAACACCATATTCACAATAAATGACATCAAAATGGCGACAGTTTTAAAACTATTCCACCACACGCGAAAGCGCTGCATAACGGGCCTCCTTATTGGGATCAGGGGGACAGCAGACCAGGACAAACTCTGGCAAACCTGCGCTCATCATAGCATCAGCCTTAAGAAATGGTCAACTTTCTGTATGGAGATGGTAAATCACACGCTAAAAGAGGGCGCATGTCACGCCCTCTGTTTTTAACACTTTTGACGCAATAGGAATTGCGTAGACGATTTACAGACCCGCTTCTTGACGCAGAATACCGGCTTTGTCGGTCTTTTCCCAAGCCACATCCAGATCATCACGGCCAAAGTGCCCAAACGCGGCCACCTGCCGGAACTGCGGCTTGCGCAGGTCCAGATCGCGGATGATCGCGGCGGGACGCATGTCAAAGTGCTTATTGACCAGTTCGATGATCTTCTCATCGGGGATAGTGCCCGTGCCGAAGGTTTCAATCGCTACTGAGAGCGGGCTGGCAACGCCAATGGCGTAGGAGAGTTGAATTTCAAAGCGGGAAGCCAGCCCCGCCGCAACTACGTTCTTGGCGATGTAGCGCGCCATATATGCCGCCGAGCGATCCACTTTGGTCGCATCTTTACCGGAAAATGCGCCGCCACCATGCCGCGCCACGCCGCCGTAGGTATCCACAATGATCTTGCGCCCGGTCAGGCCCGCGTCACCTAATGGGCCACCGACCACAAAACGCCCGGTGGGATTGACATAGTACTTGGTATTTTCGTCCAGCAGTTCGGCGGGGATAATCTCATGCACGACATGTTTCAGGATGTCTTCACGGATTTGTTCGGACGAAATATCCGGCGCGTGCTGCGAGGAGATCAAGACGGTATCGATCCGCTTAGGTTTGCCGTAAGCATATTCGACTGTGACCTGACTCTTGCCATCAGGCCGCAGGTAGGGCAGTGTGCCATCGCGCCGGACTTCGCTCAGGCGGCGGCAAAGTTTGTGGGCCATCATCGTGGATAGTGGCATCAGTTCGGGTGTTTCGTCACAGGCGAATCCGATCATCATCCCCTGATCACCCGCGCCAACGGCGTTCAATTCACTTTCGGTCAGGCCGGAACGCTGTTCGAGCGCGCTATCCACACCCTGCGCGATGTCGCCGGATTGTTCTTTGATCGAAACGATCACGCCGCAGGTATCCGCATCAAAGCCGAATTTGCCGCGCGTGTAGCCAATATCGCGCACCACATCGCGCGCAATGGTTCCAATATCTACATATGTTGTGGTGGTGATTTCACCCATGACAACAATCAGTCCGGTGGTCACGGCTGTTTCGCACGCCACCCGCGCCATCGGATCATCTTTGAGGATTTCATCCAGCACGGCGTCGGAGATTTGATCGCAGATTTTGTCGGGGTGGCCTTCGGTGACTGACTCGGATGTAAAAAAGAGTTGCGGAGAGGTCATAAAGGTAATGTTACTTTTGCTGTTGCTCACGAAGTAGCTCCTTTTGCTCTGTACCTGGGTTTACGACACACACGAGAAACCCCCTGAACACTCGTGCAGGGGGCGTCATCACTCACCAATGGCTCGCTATCAGGCGTGCGAGGGGGAGATAACGCTCTCATCTTCCAGACTGTCCTGTCGGAATTGGCACCGTTCTTGCAGGGACTTCTTCATTGGCCTGAGTCCTGCTCCAAGAGGTTGCCGCGACTTCATAGGGCCGATCCCTCTGTCGCTCTGGATAAGAGTGTTTCCAGGTATAATCACGGTTCCGAAAATCTTACCATTTTAAACATAGAGTTGCCAATACCGAGTTTGAGGTTAATGAGGGCTACTCAAGAAACGGGCAGTTTCATTCCCGAATCGCGCATCCTTCGCCCTGGTTTCATGTTCGTTCGGCAATGTTAATGATTCCCTGTGCCCCAAAAATCAGGACAATTTCCCTTCAGCATTAGCAGCGCTTCCAGGAAAAAATAATCTCCGCAGATGAAATACTCATCCACGCCCCATTGCTTGTGTGCGTGATACGTGCCACCGCGCAGTAATCCCTGGGCATCTGGTTCCGTTTCCAGGTCGTGATCGATCATTGCCTGCAAAAGCTGAGTTGCTGTTTCACGAACCTGCTGTGCTTTATCTGGCGCTAGCTGCTTGGCGAGTCGCAGCATACCGGAAGCCGCAATCGCCCCGGCGGAGGTATCGGGGTAGTGGGGCGCATCGTCCGGCAGGCGAAAATCCCAGAGTGGCACGCCGTCCGGTGAGAGTTCAGTTTGCCAGCGCTGCATCAACCGTTCGGATAAAGCGAGGTAATGTGCGCGTCGTTCGGGACACCATTCCGCCGCCGTCGCAAAACCGAAGATCGCCCACGCTTGGCCGCGCGCCCACAGCGAATCGTCGCTGTAGCCTTGGTGTGTTTGCGGGCCGATTGGCTTGCCGGTAGCCTGATCAAAGAAAAATGTATGGTTGGTGCTGTAATCATCACGCACCAGATATGCAGCGCTGCTGTTGGCGTGTTGGCGCGCGATGTTGTGATAAGTCATGTCACCGGTTTGTGCGCTGGCCCAGAACAGCAGGTGCAGATTCATCATGGTATCGACGATGATCCGCCCGCCATTGGTCGGATCGCCAATGGCATCCCATGCCTGGATATACTTTCCTGCCGGACGATACCGTTGAGCTAGTTCATCCGCCGCACGCAGGGCAACGGCGCGGGCGTGATCATCGCCTGTTAACTGCCACTGGGCGCGCGCCGAGAGAGTGTACAGAAAACCGAGATCATGCGTGATGCGCACGCGATCATCCAGGCGTTTTTCGAAACTGGCGAGGCGTGCGGCGGCGTAATTCCTGGTCGTTTCATCACGGGTAGTAGCATAAGTGAGCCACAATAATCCCGTCCAAAAGCCTGCTAACCAATTGTCATTTGGCCCGGTGACATAAGTTTTTCTCTGGCCCACTGTCGGGAATTGATCGCCAAAAATGGCTTGATTG
>JAFGJA010000496.1 GCA_016929355.1 Anaerolineae bacterium
ACCTCTACGCCTATGATCGCCCGCTCACGTTTGACACGATGCTCGAAGCGCAGGGCTGGGGCGGCATCATCAGCAAACGTATATTTGAAGCGCTTGCCAGCATCAAAATTATGATCGTGGACCTGGATTTGCTTGCCGTGCCGGTCATCGGCGGGACGCTGCTGCTGGCGTGGCGGCGGGATCGGGATCGCTGGTTGACACTCGCGCCGACGATCTTTTTGCTGGCGGGCATCTTCATCTTTTATACGGGGCTGGCCCCGTTTTTCAGCCAGGGTGGGAGCTTCAAAAAAGCGTATCTCTCGCTGGTCCCGCTCCTGATTCCGCTAGCCGCCTATGCGCTCGAAACCGCGATTCCTGATGTGCGGCTGCGATCCGGCGCGATGGCCCTGATCGTGGCGCTGCTGGCGTTTAACGCGGTGGAAGTGATGCGCGAAGACATCCGCTTTACGAATAATTTTCTGGATAACGTGGAAAAAGTTGTGGCGGAGTTGGATGCGTTGCCCGATACAACCGGCGATGGCGAGATCGTGGTGATGACGCAGGACCAATTTGTGATGAGTTTTCTCGGCGTAAAAGCGGTGCAGATTCCGTTCGAGAGCCGCGAGAAAATTCTCGAAGTCGCGCAGCGTTACGACGTGGATTACCTGCTGATGCCGCCCGCCCGTCCCGCGCTCGATCCGTTGTATAACCAGACAGATTCCGATCCGCGTTTTGTGCGCGTGCGGGAAATTCCGGGTACGAATATGGTGTTGTACGGGTTTGATTTTGCCGCGCCGTAAAAGCCTATTTCACCGCAAAAGTGATTACAGATATGTTTTTTGAAAATACTCATTCGTCGTTTACCTCACCTCTAAATCCCCTCTCCATCGCATGGAGAGGGGACTTGATCATGTGCCAGACTCCCCCTCTCCGCCGGGTGGAGAGGGGGTCGGGGGGTGAGGTTTATTCGAATAAGGAAATGTCCCTTGCTCGCTAACTTTCGATCTCACAACCGCCTACTGATCGCCATCCTATTTATTGCGCTGGTGCTGCGGCTCGGCTATGCGCTGGCACAGGATCACGACGCGCCGTATACCAAGCGCGGCGGCGATACGGTCTGGTATCTGCAAAACGGCTACACGCTCGTCACGGGCGACGATCCCACCGGGCGGCATCTCATGGAACGCCTGCCGACTGCGCCGCTTTACCTGATTTTCATCGGCGCGAGTCAGGCGATTTTCTCGCCGGACGCCACCGCGATCATTGTGATCCGCATCGTGCAAGCGCTGCTGAGTACGGCGACGGTGTATTTCGCGTACCGGATCGCGCGCCAAATTTCCGGCAAAGAGGGAATCGGCCTACTCACGGCGGCGATCCTGGCGATCTCCCCGGTGCTGATCCTCGAAACGGCGCAAATCCTGACCGAGACGCTATACGTCTTCTGGATCATGGCCGGGCTGATGGTGTACATGGATGCTGTAGATTCTTCTCTCCTCGCCATGCATGGAGAGGGGCCGGGGGTGAGGTTTCTTTTTCGCTGGCTGGCATTAACCGGGATATTGTTCGGCCTTGCCACGCTAACACGCGCCGTGCTGCTGCTGTTCCCGCTTGGATTGGCGATTCACCTCGTGTTGGCGCGCGGTTGGCGCACCGGACTCAAACACGCGGCAATTCTACTGGTCGCCTACAGTCTCGTTGTCTCGACGTGGACGGTTTACAACCTCGCACGCTGGAACCGGCTGGTGATCGGCGCGGAAGGCATGGCCTCATTCATCTACGTGGGCAGTCGCGGGTGGGATGCGCCGCAGGAAGTCGATCAAAATCTCAGTGAGGACTTAGGCGTTGAGGATGACGATACCGAAGCGATCAAAAATCCTGATGATTATCTGACCGCCGCGCAAAACGTGATCGCCGATGATCCAACGGGTTACATCGCGCATCGTGTGAAGGAACTCGCGGACGCTTACCTTCAACCGCATGGCACGGTGATTCTCGGCGGCGAAAGTCTGAAAAATCTCGCGCGCGATTGGAGCAAGGATGATCGCTCCCCCGGTGGTCTGATCGACCTCATGCGCAGCGAACATTTCTGGCCCAAGCTGGCGCTGTACGTGTTTCACTTTGGCGGCTTACTGCTGGCAGTGGCGGGTATGTGGTTGACGCGCGCGCAGTGGCGGTTTACGCTGCCCCTGATCGGCTTCATCGCCTATACCACGCTGCTGCATCTGGTCATGCTGGCCTTGCCGCGCTACATTTTCCCGATCTACCCGGTGGTATGGATTCTCGCGGCAGTGGCGTTAGGGATGATGTGGCAGCGCATCCAACAACGCCCGGTAGCAACCTGATTTGGATTTATAATCTGCGTCATCTGCGTCCTAATTTTGTTTTTCCGATTTCGGAGGAAATAATATGACATCCAAACCCACCCTCGGCGTTATCTTTCACCCCAGTTTTCCGCCCGAAATTCTGCCGGATTATGCGCGCCGCGCCGAAGCCGCCGGATTCAGCGAACTCTGGCTGTGGGATGACTGCTTTCTCCCCGGCGCATTGACCGCCGCCGCCATTGCCCTCGCCGCAACGGAACACCTCAAGGTCGGGATCGGGCTAATTCCGGCAACAGTCTATAATCCCCTGTTCGCTGCGATGGAAATCACCACCTTGGCGCGCACGTTTCCGGGGCGCTTTATGCCGGGCTTCGGGCACGGCGTCAAAGGGTGGATGCAGCAAATCGGCACATATCCAACTTCGACTATGAAAACGCTCGAATTGACGGTGCAAGTCGTGCGCGATCTGCTGCGCGGCGAAAATGTGACGATTCACGCGCATGGCATCGA
>JAFGJA010000497.1 GCA_016929355.1 Anaerolineae bacterium
AACCCCCATCCCCAACCCTTCCCCCGCAAGCAGGGGAAGGGAGAATATCACGCACCGTTAAGTCCCTCCCTGCCTGCGGGGAGGGATTTAGGGTCAATACGGTTTAGTTAAGGGCGCGCGGATAATCAGCGTTTCGTACCTCTATCACCGGAGGTTGAAACCTCCGGCTACGCCCGTCAAAAGCCCGTAAGCCCGCTAAAGGGGCTAAAATCGTGTGCACCGCTGGTTTTTCAGCCCCTTCAGAGGGCTTATCACTCTTGGTAATTAGCCGTAGCGCTTCAGCCTACGGCGCAAAAGACCGGTTATGTTCAGCGCAGCAGCGGGCTTAACGAAACCGTCCAGGGGGTCGATCCATTCGCCTCTGTCGTTGTAGGGTATGGCACTTTTGGCATAACGAGGGGGAGATATTGAGCCACATTGTTCGGCCAGCTTCATTTCAGGGACCGCTTGGTACACTGCGCGGTATGTTGCACTTGCCGGATCGCCCATCCATCGACGATGCGCCTGTACCCGGTATTATTATGCTGCACGGGTTCACGGGACATCACATTGAGGATGGACGCTTGTTTGTGCAGGCGGCGCGGCACTTAGCGGCGGCAGGATTCGCGGTGCTGCGCTTCGATTTTTACGGTTCTGGTGACAGTGATGGTAATTTTGATGAATGGACGATGGACACGCAGATCGCGGATGCCGTTGCCGCGCTGGATTGGTTCGGCGCGCTGCCGGAAGTGGATGCGGAACGGATCGGCATGATCGGCTTGAGCCGGGGTGGGGCGACGTTGGCGCGATTGGTCGGGCAGGATACGCGCCCCAAAGCGATCACGTTCTGGAATGCGGTCAGTTTACCCGAACTGCATGAGGCGCGCCGCCGCGAATTTCGGGCGAATGGTGGCCTCCTGGCGAGTGGGCTGCGCGTGGGGCAGGCGTTTTTGGATACGTTTTACGGCACGGATATTGTCGGATCGCTCCGGGCGTATACCGGCCCCGGCCTCGTGATCCGGGGCACGGCGGATGCTGTGATCGCGGAATCCGAAGCGCTTGCGCTGCTAGCGGCGTTAGGGGCGCGGGGCGTTTTGCGCACGATTGCGGGCGCGAATCATACGTTTCAGCATCCTGATTGGCGCGCGGAACTGTTCGCTATCACGACGGAGTTCATGCGCGCGCATCTGATGTAGGGTTTTTGTGCGTCGAGAATATTTCCCGCCTGACTCCCCCTCGCCATCGCATGGAGAGGGGGCCGGGGGGTGAGGTTTCACTCCCCAACGTTCGAGGGGCGCACCGTATTCTGACGCCAATTCGCAAGCACCACATCCAGCAGATCATTGTCCACCGTCGTGTGATTGTCTGGATCGGGACCGTGCAGAATGTCGAAACCATCATTCTGGACATTGCGCGGCGGCCAGATCGAATTCCACGCCCAGAATGCATGATTCAACCCACGCGCTTCGAACAACGCCATCTCATCCCGCATGAAATCGGCGGCGTTGGGCACATAACGCCCCAGCCCGTATTCCGTGACGGCAACGGGCACACCATACATCGCTTGAAAATCATCAATCACGGATAAATACCCATCCAGCCACGCCCGGTTAAACGCATCGGGCTGTCCGTCCCAGGTGAGATCGAACGAACCGGGATAGGTATGGGTTCCGCCCGGTTCCTGGTGCGTGTACTGATCCTGTGGCTCGTATTGGTGGATTGTATATACCATGCGCGGATCGCTGTATCTTGGATCGTCAAACACGCGCAGATAGGGCAGCCAGCGCACCGCCCCCCAACTCATCGGACTCACCAGGATCGGGGTATCCTCATCCACGCTGCGAATCCCTTCCACGAGGCGCGGGTAAAATTGGTTCCAATCGTAGAGCGTGCCCTCATAGGCCGGATAGAAATCGCTCCCTTCCCAAATGCCGAGTAATTGACCGGCGGCGTTTGGCTCAACCATCAATTCATAGCCGATTACGTTGGGATGGTAACGGTAGCGTTCCGCCGTGTAGCGCCACATATCGACCCAGGCATCCTGGGCGGTTTGATCGGTCCACACGTGTTCGATCACCAGCCCTGAATCTTCAAACCCCCCACCATAAAATGTGAAATCGTTGCGTCCTGGCCCGGTGCGAACGCTGATCACGGCGAATAAATCCGCTTCCGTGATCAGGGCGAGGATGGCGTCCAGGTTGGCCTGGACTTTCTCATCCAGCACATAGGGCGGCGTTTCGGTATAGAGGCCGGGGCCGGAAATGATGACGAGATTCGCGCCGAGTTCCGCGATCTGCGCGAAATCCTGCCGGGTGTGCGGTGGCCCGACGTGCCCACTGCCGAGGTATTGGAGGCCGTCTACGTCGGGCACAATGACGTGCTGCCAGATGTTTATGCCGCGCAACTGCGTGCCGTTGGTCCAGAGCGCGTATTTGTCGAACGTCGCCGCCGTGAAGGTGGGGACGGGCGGGGCATCGTCCCTGATGAGGCGGAAGTCATCGATCCAGATCGTGCCCGGCTGATCCGAACTCACTACGATGAGCAACTCAGCGATCTGCGACGGGTCCAGCGTATCTGTTCCATCTGGGCCAATCCAAACGGCTTTCTGGAATTGGTCCCAACGCAGTGTCGTTTCGGTCCACGCGCCGGGTACAAATTGATAGGAGATAAAGGGCGTAAACCCGCCCGCGTCCGGGTTAGTCTGGGTCGGGTCATGGAGACTTATGGTAATGGTGATCGGCTGATCTGGTGGATCGCTGCGCCACACCAGACTCAGACCGCGCGCGCCAGTCCACTGACCGGGATCGTCAATACTCATCCCGCAGCCGGGCCATTGATCCGGGCCTGCCTCATACGCCAATTGTAACGCGCGCTGGCTGGCATAACCCGGCGAGTCAAACGAACAGGCAAAGGAACGGTTGTCTGTGTAAAACCACCAGCGATCCGCAAAGCTGCCGGTTTCAAAATCGTCGATCAGGTCGCTATCCTGTCCGGCAGCAGGGGTGATGGGGAACACCATACTTACGGTAACAATCACCAGCATGAGAGAGAACCAGCGTTTCATGGCTATGCCTCCGCTATTTTTGTGTATACTAGAAGAAACAGAAACGATTTTGAGGAAAACGATGGTTGCAGCAGCGCAAGCATTTTCACCAACGGATGAAGTGTTAGATTTGCTTCTGTCAGCGCCAACCCCAGAAGCGGTAGTGGCTTTGCGTCCCTCGCTGGCTGCTCAGGAGCGACTACGTTATTTATTGGATGCTAATCGTAACGAGGCGCTCAATGATGCCGAGCGCGCTGAGTTAGAGGCCTATCTTCAGCTTGAGCATTTTGTGCGTCGGCTTAAAATCCGTGCGCAGGAGAAATTGGCCGAAGAATGACGTATATCCCCGAATCACTACGCCAACAGGTAACAGAACGAGCCAAAGGACGTTGTGAATATTGTTACCTGCATCAAGATGATACTTACTTTTCGCACGAGATTGATCACATTTATGCAGAGAAACATGGCGGTGGCACGATAGGTGAGAATCTTTGCCTTGCCTGCGCCGATTGCAACCGCTACAAAGGTAGCGATTTGTGTTCAGTCGATCCGCAAACGAATACAGTGATTTCTCTTTACCATCCCCGCCGTGATCAATGGCATGAACATTTCCGGTTACTTGATACAGGTATCATCGAACCCCTGACCGGGACAGGACGTGTAACCGAGCGTGTATTGCGCTTCAATCGTGTCGATCTTGTTGCTGAATGCGCCCGACTTATGACTTTAGGCAAGTACGAAAATCTCATCTGAGATCATTGTATCACGATCTTGCCCAACACCGCGTATTCTGCGCCCGCACTCGTCGCCAGAATTGTATTCTCCGGCCAGACGTATAATTTCACGGCAACGGTATAGGTTCCCGGCGGCAGGTTAGTTTCTCCGGCAGCCAAATTCAACGTGTGCGGATC
>JAFGJA010000498.1 GCA_016929355.1 Anaerolineae bacterium
ATATTTTTTATAATAATTTATTTTATTGATTCATGTTAGCGCGGAGCGAGTCGCCACTCGCTCCGCCTGTCTGCTAGATAGGTGTGATTAAAGCTGACTACGCTGGCGGGAAATAGTACACGAACCGGATCACGAGTTTGCCCAGGCGGATTTCGTCGTCACTGCGTAATGGCGTGCGCTGCCCGGCCACCGTCCGCACGTCATTCACAAACGTGCCATTGGTGCTGTTCAGGTCTTCAATGGTGACGACGCCCCCATCTTCGATGTGGATCACGGCATGGCGGCGCGATACGCCAAATTTGAGCGCATTGACCGGCGTCAGATCAACCGTCACAAAATCATCGTCGGGCGTTTTGCGGCGTCCAATGACGATATGTGCTTTGTCCTCGATAGCGATGGGTTCGTTATGACCCTGCACATAGAGCGAAACGGTTCCCCGGTCACTATTGGCAATCGATGTGATCTGGGTCGGCAGTGAATCGGGTAAGGAATCGGTGATCGCGCGCGTTGGTGGGGTGAGTGGTTCGCCACATTGGGCGCATAAGACAGCATTGGCGGGGTTGTAGTGTTGGCATATGCTGCACACACGAATGGGTTGGAGATTGGATGAGCTATTCATGAATAATACCCCGGCTATCCTTACATACTGTTCATTAAAGATTGGTTCCAGGATTTTTACTGTAGGAAAGCTGTACTATAATTATAGCATATTAGGAGCAGAGTACTATATTTAGGGGAAAAAAACAAAAAATGAATTGACCTTAACCCGGTTTAAGGTTGCCCTTTCCCCGCAAGCAATTTAAGTTCCGCCCTGCTTGCGGGGAGGGGTAAACTAAAAGTGCAAAGATAAAGTTTGTCCGTTTGGCGACAAACGCGCGATCAAATCGCCCTCTTCCGCTAGGCGTGGGGCTGCGGTTAGCGTTAGAAACGCCGGTACACTCTGTCGATCTGCCGCGCCTCCGATACGACTTTACTCGACCATTCACCGCCGCCCATGGCGAGTGCTTCGACCAGGCGTGCGACGCGCCGGTCCTTAGGAACGTGATGCGCGAGCGCTTTCAGCGCGGCGACCCGCCGGTCTTCCCAGTTTTCCTGCGACTCGGCGATGGCGACCAACCGTTCCAGAGAGCGTTCACCGCCGATGTCGCCGAGCGCATACATCACAATGGCATCCAGGGGCGGCGGGGAACCGAGCAGTGATAATAGGTCATCTTCGGCCTGTTGTGCGCCAAGTTCACCCAGGAGCCTGATCGCTCTGGCTTGCTTGTCGCCATTTTGTTTGACTAGCGGGATGAGAAAGTCAACGATGGGAGTTTGATCAGTAAATTTGCGTAATGCCGCGCCAATGGTGGATAGATATTGCGAGTCGAGTACAAATAGCTTGTTCAGAATAGGCTGCACCGCACGAGCGTGACCTGTTTCGGCAACCGCCTTGATCGCGGCGAGTACAACTTGTGGATTTGTGTCCGAGTTGATCACCTCAATTAAAAGATCAGTCGCTTCTGTTTTTTGCAGGTCCAGCGCTTCAATAGCGGCGCGACGAATCCGCGTATCGTCATGTTTGAGTGCCGCCACACACTGATCCCAGTCTTTTTTCGCAATTTTGTACCAGATGGTATGTTCCTCGGTATCGGGTTGCCAGCCCAATTTGCCCAGCACTGTAACTGCCGTATCCCGGCATTGGCTATCACTAATCAGTTCGGTTAGCGGGGTGATGGCACGGGTTTCGCCTAATGTCCCTAAGACTGTCGCCACCGCATTGCGAACATCGGCGGAATCGTCTTTGAGCGCGGCGAGTAGTGGTTCAACGATCTGCTCGCCACCCTGTTTGCCAAGCGCAACGGCGGCCAGGGATCGCGCCTTGACATCACCCTCTTTTAGCGTGGTCATAAGCCCATCCACGATGGTCGGGCCTAATTTGTTGAGCGCATTCGTTACCGTCTTGCGAACATTTTCTGCGGTATCGCCCTGAGCTTTGATCAGCGCAGCCACCGCTTGTGGCCCGCCCAGTTTGCCCAATGACATCGCGGCGGCGGACCGGACATAATTATCCTGATCCTCAATCGCGCGACACAGGGGAGAGATGGCCTCCTCCGCCCCAATGTCACCGAGGGCATAGGCGGCAGCTTGACGTACTCGTCCCTCTGAATCGTACAACAGCGCGGACCGAAGCGATTCGACTGCTGCTTTGTCGCCAAGGTCGCCCAACGCATCGGCTGCTTTAGCCCGAATCTCATAATTTTTATGGCTCAAGGCTTTGCTTAAGCCTTTCACGTTCGATCTAGTTTTCAACCACCAGATATTAGGGCCAAATAATGGCATGACTTCTCCTCCTGCCTGATGAATTAAACGGTAGGATTTGTTATGACTCATTTTTGCCGTTTGTGCAAGTTAATATAGTTGCTTAAGTATATATTTATAAAATTCTCAATTATTATCTAAAAAACAACAAAATTTGATGCAACGTTCATATCTTGAACAGCTAGAATACAAAAAAAGACCGGGCTTGTTAGCTGGCAGGCCCGGTCTTATGGAGAAAACAAATAGATTTCGCATGATCACGTAGGGGCGAACCAATGTGTTCACCCTGGGCCGGCACGTTGGTCGGCCCCTACATTGTGCGCGTTTGAATTGTTTTCTCCATTATGCGACAACCCGCCGGGCGAGAGATTGTCACCCGGCGGAAAAGAATGATCGGATTTGGAACTAGACTGCGCGCTTGAGGCGAATGTCTTCTTCGACCTGAACGGCTTCGGCGGCGTCTTCGGCAATCGTGCCCATCGCGTATTGGGTGTTCACGGTTTCCATCCGGCGTGTTTGCCACCGATCAATCAGCAGGCCAATGGTGACGAGGGCGAGAACAGGCAGCCCGACGCGGAGAAGAATGAGACCCATTGCACTTAGTACCAACATGATTATCGCTCCTTGTATTTGTTTCGCGCCGGTGTTGGCGCGTAATTGACTGTTATGGTTGTGAAAAATTTCGCTTTCGTTTTGTTGAGCTAATCATATCAAGTTGGGGCGGCGTGTGAAATCGGGTTTTAGCCCCAACTTTTTTATGGGGGATTACCCTATCAGGCGCATCGTGGGGGGTGGGGCGCTGCCGGGAATTGAGGGGCGTAACTGCCGGTCCCCCATACCCGTATGGGGGATGTCCCCCAGATGACTGCGGCGCGGTGGGGTGCATTTCAATGTAGTTCATGTGTTTTGGTGTAGGGGCGGACCAGCGTGTCCGCCCGTGTGCGGGAGTACACATTGGTGCTCCCGCACTATAATACTATGATACAATGAGGTAACGAAGGTGTAGCGAAGGAGGTGCGGTCATGTTGTCCGATCCCGTCGGCACGGTCTGGCTAAACATCCTGTTCGTGATCATCATTCCGATGATTATCTATATTGGGTGCTGCCTGCCCCAACGTGAGCAAGCCCGCGAGGAAG
>JAFGJA010000058.1 GCA_016929355.1 Anaerolineae bacterium
GATGGCACAATCTTCGACTCGCAGGCGATTTTGATCGGGAACCGGGAAGCCTTGCTCACGCGGCCCGATTTGCTCGAAGTGGCGCGGCAGTTAGTCGAATCGATTGAAGCGCATCTGCGCGCGCGCGGCCAATATATGATTTTTGCGAATATGCGCGGCGAGTCGGAAGACGACATTGCGCAACGGGTCTTTGGTCAACCCGGTTTAGGTGGACTGCAAGGGCCAACGATTGCCAATATGCTTACGCGCGATGGATCGCGTCATTGGTGGGCGATCAATCTGGTCGTTCACGCACGCGACCTCTATAACGTGATCGGTCAAATCCGCGCGATTGGCGGGAGTGGGGTCGTCGTGACGCCCGTCACTTATATTTTTGAAGAAACCCCGGAACGGTATCAGCGTTTATTAGCTACCCTGAAAAGTGAGGAATAAATCGTATGACGCTGCGTATCTTTGATGAGTTGAGCGAAGCCCAGGCTACTATTCTCAAACGCGAATCGCTGCGCGACACCAGCGTACCGGATTGGTTGAGCGACAGTTTGGCGAAGCTGTTTGGCGAACCGATCACCCCGGCAGAAGCGGTGAGTCGCATTATTCGTAGTGTGCGCGAAGATGGTGACGCGGCGCTGTTGGCTTGGAACAAGCGCATTGACAAGGCCGATCTGGACACATTAGCTGTGCCGGAAGCGGACATCACGGCGGCGCTGGATCAGATTCCCGCCGAAGTTGCCGAAGCATTACAATTGGCGGCGGATCGAATTCGGGCCTTTCACGAAAAACAGCCGGTGACAGGTTGGATCGACGCGCAGCCAGAGGGATCGTTGGGGCAGATCGTCAAGCCGGTGGATTCGGTGGGCGTGTATGTGGCGGGCGGGACCGCGCCGCTTCCCTCGTCGCTGCTGATGAGTGTGATTCCGGCGCAGGTGGCGGGCGTCAAGGAGATCATCGTTACGACACCACCCGGACGCGGTACGGGCGATGTGCCGCCTGTGATTCTCGCGGCGGCGGCAGTCTGTGGCATTACCAAAGTGATGCGCGTGGGTGGCGCGCAGGCGATTGCAGCGATGGCGTATGGTACGGAGAGCGTACCGCGTGTGGCGAAGATCGTCGGACCGGGGAACTTGTTCGTGACGCTGGCGAAACAGCAGGTTTACGGTGATGTAGGTATTGATGGTTTGCCAGGACCCACCGAAACGATGGTCATTGCCGATCAAAACGCTGATCCCAAATTGGCGGCGGCGGATTTGCTGGCGCAGGCGGAACATGATGTGCTGGCGTCGGCCATTCTGGTGACGAACAGCCGACCACTTGCAGAAAAAGTCGCGGTGGAGATTGGCCGCCAGATGGAAGACCTCAGCCGGTCCGAGATTATCGCGCAGTCGTTGGCGAATCGGAGCGGCGCGGTGATCGTGGGTGATATGGTACAGGCGTTTGACGTGGCGAATGCTTACGCTGCTGAACACCTCTGCTTGCTGGTCGATAAGCCCTGGGATTGGATCGGGCATGTGCGCAACGCGGGTGGGATTTTTGTCGGCGAGACCTCGTTCGAGGTCCTGGGCGATTACGTGGCGGGACCGTCACACGTCATGCCGACCGGCGGCACGGCGCGCTTTGCGTCACCGCTCAATGTGCTGGATTTCGTGAAGATCACGAGTCTGATCGGGTTGGAAGCGCGGGCGGCATCTGAACTAAGCAAATCGGCGGCGATCCTGGCGCGGGCTGAAGCCTTGACCGCACACGCGGCGGCGGCTGAAGCGCGGGTGAAGGGCTAAACCTCACCCCCTGGCCCCCTCTCCACGCATGGCGAGGGGGAATTGAGGACAAAAATATGACCATGACACAAACACAAAACAAGGTCCGTATCCGGCGCGACATCGCCGCGATGGAAGCCTATACGCCGACTGCTTCGCTGGAAGTGTTCGCGGAACGGTTGGGGCGATCTGTGGATTCGCTGATCAAGTTGGATGCGAACGAGAATCCCTATGGCCCCTCGCCTAAAGTACAAGCCGCGCTCGGATCATTGGACGTGACGCACATCTACCCCGATCCCGAAGCGGGCAAACTGCGTGCGATGTTGAGCGAGTATGTCGGCGTCAGCGCGGATCACATCCTGGTCGGGGCGGGCGCGGATGAGATCATTGAATTGATCCTGCAACTGTTCATCGAACCGGGCGACACGTTCATCAACTGCCCGCCAACCTTCAGCATGTATACGTTCGATGCGCCGATCTTTTTTGCGAACGCGATCAATGTGCCGCGTAAGCCTGATTTTGCGCTGGATGTAGAGGCAATTGAAGCGGCTGCGCGCGAGTCTGGCGCTAAATTGTTGTTTCTCTGCTCGCCTAATAATCCCGATGGGAGTCTGATTCCGGCGGAGACGCTGGAGCGGTTGCTGGAACTGCCGCTCGTGGTGGTGCTGGATGAAGCATATATTGAATTCAGCCGGACAGAGAGCGCCGCCGCCCGTGTGCCGGATACATCTAATCTGATCGTGCTGCGGACGTTCAGCAAATGGGCGGGCTTGGCGGGACTGCGCGTGGGTTACGGGATTTTCCCGCTCGATCTGATGCCGCACCTGTGGAAAATCAAGCAGCCGTATAACCTGAATGTCGCGGCAGATGTCGCGGCGCGGGCATCGTTGGTGGATGTGGTGGAACGGCGCGCAATAGTTGAAAACCTGATCACGGAACGGGAACGACTGGAACGCGAATTAGCGGCGATCCCGTATTTAAACCCATACCCAAGCCGGAGCAATTTTGTGTTGTGCCGCGTGGTAGGTATGGACGCGGCTGATCTGCGGGATCGTTTGGCGCGTGATTACGGCATCCTGATCCGCTATTACGCCAAGCCCGGTTTGCGTGATCATGTGCGGTTCAGCGCGGGTACGCCGGAGCAAATGGACGCGCTGTTGGCGGCGCTGCGCCAGATTGGAGAAACACTATGACAGGTCAAACAAAACCGGATCGAACGGCTAGCATTACGCGCAATAC
>JAFGJA010000499.1 GCA_016929355.1 Anaerolineae bacterium
TAGCGCTCATCAACCAGCAAGTACAAAATTTGATCAGCCAGATCATAGGTGTAACCGAGTTCGCCTTCGTCCGTCTGTCCGGCCCACAAATCCGCCGAGGGCGCTTTATCGAGCACACTTTGCGGCACACCCATCGCGGCGGAAAGTTGCCGGACCTGCGCCTTATACAAATCGGTGATCGGCTGCACGGCGGCGGCATTGTCGCCAAAAATGGTAGTATAACCCAGCAGCGTTTCGGTTTTGTTGCTGGTCCCGATCACCAGACCGTTAAACGCCACCGATTGATCATACAGCACAACCATGCGCATCCGCGCCATGATATTCCCCTGGCGCAGCTTAGACGCATCGGGAAAGCGTTCCAGCAGGGGATCGACCATCGGCGTAATGTCAACGGTATCGCTGCGAATACCAAGCGCATCGATCACGGCCTGCGCATCATCCAGACTGGCCTGGGATGAGATTTTATATGGCATACGGATCGCCAGGACATTTTCCGGCCCGACAGCCTCCGCCACCAGAAACGCCGACAGCGCCGAATCAATACCGCCACTCAACCCGATCACGGCGCGCTCAAACCCCACTTTAGTCAGGGCATCACGCAGGAACAGCACCAGAATTTTCCGGGCCAGATCGGTATTGATCTGCAAGCGGGGCAGAATATGTGCAGGAGGCATGGTAATCGTCCTTTACGTTGACCTTAAAACATACCAGGGAGCGCACAAAATATGTTTCGTGCCGCTCCCCAGTTAGTGTAGCGTATTCATGGCGCAGCGCCTAGCGAAATTTAAGTAATTCGCGCTCCAGCGCTTCAACCTGATCGAGCAGCGTTTCAATCTGATCCGTCAAATTCAAAATGACCTCAACGCCCGCCAGATTGATGCCGAGTTCTTGCGTCAGACGGTTGATCTTCAGCAGGCGATCCACTTCACGCTGCGAATACAGGCGGATATTCCCATCGCTGCGCTGTGGCACGACTAAACCCTGCTGCTCATAATTGCGCAGTGTTTGCGGATGGAGTTCAACCATCTGGGCGACGATGCCAATGGTATAACACGGTTTATCAGGTGGAATGGTCATGGCGCTTCTATACAAGTCGGTGCGGGCGGCGCTTCTTTGGATCGCATCCCCAAAGTCACGTCTAAATCCAACGTTTGTCCCTCCCGCGCAATAGTCAGAACAATTTGGTCGCCGGGTGATGTGTTCTCAACCAGATAAGCGACAAGATCATCAATATCGCGGATCATCATCCCATTGACCGCGATAATAATATCCGAATTCGTCGGCACAGTCGTGCCATGCACCACCACCTGATCGGTTCCCGCCCGCAATCCTGCGCGAGCCGCCGGTGAATCGGCAACAACTTCGCTGATCAAAATACCATGACGCACCGGAAACCCTAATTCATCGGCCAATGCCGCCACGCTCACCCCACTGTCTGTCGGCGGGCTGGTGATCCCCAGACATGAATAGTGCGCTTCACCAGTAGCGATCAACTGCGGAATCACCCGCTTGATCGTATTCACCGGCACAGCAAACGCGATGCCCTGGAAAATGCCGCTATCCGTGCGAATGGCGGTGTTAATGCCAATCACGCGACCATACGAATCGAGCAACGGCCCCCCCGAATTACCGGGATTAACCGAAGCATCCACTTGAATAATCGAGGGATTGCTATATTGCAAATAGGTTGCCGGGTCAAGGAGTTGCGCCGATGGCAATGAGCGCCCTAAAGCGCTCACAATACCCACCGTCATACTGCCTTCCAGCCCAAACGGATTGCCAATAGCGATCACGCGCTGGCCGACCAGCAATGAGTTACTATCGCCCAATTCAACCGGAACCAGCCCACCGGGGATCGCACTGGGCACGCGAATCACCGCCAGATCGCTGTAATCATCAAACCCAACAATCTCGGCGGCAGCCACATAGCCATCATAAAACGTGACCAGAATCTCGGTAGCTTCACGCACCACATGCGCGTTGGTCACGATATGGCCGTTTGCGTCCAGTACAAAACCCGATCCGCTGCTGTCGATAATATCGAGGTCTTCATGAACGTCAGATACGATCTCGATATTGACCACCGAGGGATTCACACGCTGGTAGATATTGGTCAACAGCAAATACTCGGCATCAGCCGCCGTGATCATATCCTGCGGGATCGCGGTGGGTGTCACCAGCAGATTAGGCGATGGGGATTGCCAATCGCTGGTCCGGTAATTCGCGTTAAGCAGATCGGATTCTGACGGCGTTTGCGGTTGATAACGCTGCGCAACAGGGGCCTCAGTAGCGTCGTCAGCCAGGAAATAATAGCGGGTCGTCGCCAGCACCAGGGCCGCGATCAAGATCAGGGTAATCGCCCCTAACGCGACGCCGGTCACGAACCCCAGTGTGCGTTCCTTGAACGAACTGCGTTGCTCATGATCGGTATCGGGCTGTATGTCAGTATCGTGTTCGCCATTGTTATCGTCAAAGTACCAACCCATTAGTTTGTCCTTCGCCTCTGTGAAATGATAACGGGATCAACTGCTATGCACCGTGCAGCGAACGCAGTTGATCAAACAACGCTTTCTCTTGCTCGGATAATTGTGTCGGAATCTGGATCAAAATATGGGCATAGAGATCACCATAAACACCGGCTTGGCGCAGCTTTGGCATCCCCTTACCCCGCAACCGGACACTTTGCCCGGATTGCGTGCCCGGTTTGATGTTCAACATCACATCCCCATCTAGCGTGGGAACCGCCACCGAACCACCCAGCACGGCGGTATAAAGCGGCACTTTCAAATCCAGGTGCAGATCATCACCATCACGGCGAAACTGCGGATGGTCAAGCAACTGCACATTCACGTACAGATCGCCTGATCGCCCACCGGCATACCCTGCTTCACCCTGACCACTCAAACGCACCCGTGTGCCTTCGCGTGCGCCCGCCGGAATCTTGACATCCAACGTGCGTGATCCCACCCGGACCGTGCGCGTTGTGCCCTGATAAGCATCTTCCAGGCTAATATTCGC
Organism: Anaerolineae bacterium; assembly: GCA_016929355.1. Taxonomy (GTDB): domain Bacteria; phylum Chloroflexota; class Anaerolineae; order Aggregatilineales; family Aggregatilineaceae; genus JAFGJA01. The sequence goes on from JAFGJA010000499.1 coordinate 3,019, forward strand.
CGTTACATCTAAATCCTGACCGTTAATACCGGGGCGTTCCGCGCGCTGCCGCCGCGTCGATGTCCGGCCCTGACCGCCCACACCGCCAAAAATGCTGCGGAAAAAGTCAGAGAACAGATCGCCACCGCCCATATCATTCAGATCGGCATATTCAACCCGATAACCGCCGCCGGGCCTGCCGCCGCCAGTGGTCCAACCGGACCAATCGAAACCACCCGGTTGGCCGCCCATGCGCTGCCATTGCTGGTAGCTGCTGCCCAGTTGATCGTATTTGCCGCGCTTCTCCGCATCAGACAGGACTTCATACGCTTCGTTGATCTCTTTGAACTTGTCTTCCGCCGTTTGATCCCCCGGATTCACGTCCGGGTGATATTTGCGGGCAAGCTGGCGATAGGCTTTACGAATGTCCTTTTCCGACGCTTTCCGATCCACACCGAGTATTTTGTAGTAGTCACGATATTCCATAGCATCCCTCTGGGGCAAATTTCTACGATTTCATTTTAAGACTTTAGTCTATGCTTGTCAACTTTACTTAGCTCATATTTATAACTTAGCCAGGATTTCAAAGCTGATTCTAACGGTATGGCGACAGGCAGCCGTTGTGTAGGCGGCGCGATTCCGTCAAGTTCGCCCCACCGAAA
>JAFGJA010000500.1 GCA_016929355.1 Anaerolineae bacterium
AGTTTTTACTCCGTTTGTGAGAATAACCTCTATTCTATCCCATTACCCATCCCTGGGTGTACCCCCTGAATTCCCAAAGAACCAGAATTTTTTCACGTCATGTGTTACCAGATCAATCTGGACCTCATCGCGCATGTTGGATATTTCAATTGTATCCTTGCCCTCGATCAGACCCACTACAGCTTGAAGCGGCAGGATATGCGCACCCCGCAGATCATAATCCGAATCTGGCGAAGGGAACCCATACAGGTGCGCCCCACTGATCGTGATAAATAATGTGGGATGTGGCTGCTCCTGTACGACGTTTAACAGTAAATCGTAATGCAGATCGGTCATGGGTTTATCCTTCCAGGGCGGCCCGCCGCGCGGCGATCAAAAATTCGTTCGCACGCTCATAATCAGGGCGATCTGGTAATTGGCTCGCATTAAAAGCCGCGTCAAAATCGTGATGCAGATCGAGCCGCCATTGATTGACTTCTTCCCAGGGCGTTTTGCCATCACGGATCGCCAGCAGTTGATCGCGGTAAGCGTCCGGCACTTGCACCGGGATCACGCCGGTTTCCAAGCCGTCGATCCCGGAAATCAGCAAGCGGATCAGGTGCATGGCGTGTTTCCACCGGATCGATCCGTGTTTTTCCAGGTGCTTATTCAGTTTCTTGAACTGCGACATCACATAGCCGTTGTAGGTCTGGTAGATCATTTTCGAGACAAAAATCTCGCGCAGATCGAGTAGTTCCTGGGCCAGTGGTGTTACATGCTCGACTAGCGGCGTGTACAAACATTCCAGAATATTCGGATTCGCTTTGAGCGCCAGCATGATAAATTTCTGGATTTCCCAATAACATTCTTCGCGTTCCTCATTGACCAACTGCTCCGGCACGCCATAGATCGACCAGTATCGCGCGGTAGGGGGCAGATAGAAGCCGCGCAGGTCCGTATCGGAGTCCGCCGAGTCTAAGCCATAGGCACGCGAGCCAACCACGCAGCGATAAATCACATAGTCATATAGATCGGCGTGTTGATCGGTTTCATTCCCGTTCGGATCGCGCGGATTCTGGTAATGCTTCTTGATCGCGATCTCGTGCCGTTTGAGTGACACTTCCGTGCCGTCGATCAGGCGAATACGGTAAGCGTGCCGGTGATCGCTGGGCGATTTGATCACGACCCCCACCGCGCCGCGTATAACCGCGATGCTCCCATCGGGCTGAGTGATGTCCGTTGCGGTAACGATCTGTGTACCGGGCGACAGAATGTAATGGGGATTATTGAGCGTCATTGTTTGTCCTTACGTGAGCGCGGCTGCTCCTTCATTATGCCGCATTTGGGGCGTTAATGCCGGGGCTGTTTTAATCTTCGTCGGTTTTCACCATCCCCGATCCGGTCATCCTGCGCTATAATCGTCCTGTGAATTTCGTAAGAACAAATCAGTATTGTGAGGCCAACAGTGCGACAAGCGGTTTTTCCATTCACGGCTATTGTGGGGCAGGAGCGTATGAAGCGCGCTCTGATCTTAAACGCTGTCAATCCAAGCATTGGCGGGGTACTCATTCGCGGCGAGCGCGGAACAGCCAAATCAACGGCAGCGCGGGCGTTGGCCGCCCTTTTACCCGAAATTGAAATGGTCGCGGACTGCCGGTTTCGGTGCAATCCCAACCAACCGGAGCGTTTCTGCGACGAATGTCGGGAACGAGTCGCGCGCGGCGAAACTTTGCCGATTAAACGCCGCCGCACGCGCCTGATCGATTTGCCGGTGAGTGCTACTGAGGATCGCGTGGTCGGGACGCTGGACATCGAAAAGGCGATTCAGAAGGGCGAACGCCACTTTGATCCGGGCGTGTTAGCCGCTGCCAATCGCGGGATTCTGTACGTTGATGAAGTCAATTTGCTGGATGATCATGTCGTGGATTTGCTGCTGGACTCAGCCGCGATGGGCGTGAACGTGGTTGAGCGCGAAGGTATCAGCTTTCAGCACCCGGCGCGCTTTATCCTGGTTGGCACGATGAATCCCGAAGAAGGCGAACTGCGCCCGCAGTTGTTGGATCGTTTCGCGCTGTCGGTGGAAGTGCGCGGTTTGTCGAGCGCCGAAGATCGTATGGCGATTCTCGAACGCCACATCGCGTTTGACGCGGATTCTGAATCTTTCCGGCGGCAGTGGATCCCGCGTGAAGATGAACTTTCCGCGCAGATCGACGCCGCGAAAAAGATCGTGGATCAGGTGACATATTCGCACCGCGATCTGTTCATGATCGCTAATCTTACGGCGGAAATGCACGTTGACGGCCACCGCGCCGATCTGGTTATTTTGAAAGCGGCGCGCGCTCATGCGGCCTTTGAGGGACGCAAGCAGATCACGCAGCGTGATATTTTGTTGGCGGCGGAATTGGCTTTGCCGCACCGTTTGAAGCGCGGCCCGTTCAGCGAAACAACGCTCTACGAAGGCGAATTACAGGAACGGTTGCAAGCGGCCGCCGACGATTACGAGGAACAATCCGTACAAACCGATGCCGATGCGCCCGCCGACGCCACCCCATCGGAAAAAAAAGCTCGGAGCTGATCGATCCTGCCGATCAGCCGCCTGACGCTGATGTGAATGACGCCGCCGCCGAACCAGGGCCGCAGGACGTATTCCAGCAATCGCTGGAATCGCACTGGTGGGAGGGTGGCAAAGAGGTTGAGCCGGGCAAGGAATTTGCCGCGCGCAATCTTGACACGCCTCTGGACCGGATCACGCGCAAGGTGCGCGGACGCCGCAGTGTGACACGGACGGATCGTAAACACGGGCGCTATATCCAGGCGCGGCCCGCCGGGGAACGCCGCGATGATATTGCCTTTGATGCCACCTTGCGCGCGGCGGCTCCGCACCAACGCGAACGCGAGCCAGAACGCGATACAAACCATCTCGCCTATTCGATCCATACGCAGGATTTGCAGCGTAAGGTGCGCGTGCGCAAGTCCGCGAATCTGATTCTGTTTGTGGTGGATGCGAGTTGGAGTATGGCCGTTGCCGAGCGCATGAACGCGACCAAAGGCGCGATCATGTCCCTGCTGACGGACGCTTACCAGCGCCGGGATCGCGTGGGGTTGGTCGTATTCCAGAAGGATCGCGCCTCGGTGGTGCTGCCCCCGACGAATTCGGTCACGCTGGCGAAAAAAGCGCTGGCCGATATTCCGGTGGGCGGTAAAACGCCGCTTTCGGCGGGCTTGTATCTGGCGCTGCAAGTGTTCCAGCAGCAGCAGATCGCGCACCCGGATGTGGTCCCGCTCATGATCTTGCTGACGGATGGCGCGGGTAATGTCTCGATGACGAATTTGTCGCCGCAAGAAGAAGCACACCGCATCGCGGACCAGATCAAAGAATCCGATATTCGCAACGTGACGATCAACATGGAGCATTCCGCGTTTGATCAGGGCCTGGCGGATGGTCTGGCGCAGCATCTCGGCGGGCCGTGCCTGACCTTGAGCGAACTCAAGGCGGCGGCGCTGTATGAAGCGGTCAAAGCGGAGTTGGATCAGTAGCGATAGTTGTGAGTGAGTAGGGGCGGGGCTTGCTCCGCCTTTAAGTTTTGAATCGGGGAGCATCACCTCTCCGATTTTTTATATCTGTGAGGTTTCTTTGAATTCGGATACAAAAAATTTAGCGCAAGGGGTCGCGTTTGTGCTGGTAGGCGCATTTTGCTTCAGTCTGGCGATCCCCTTCACGCGCTGGACACACGATCTCGGCACGCCGGTGATTGTGTTCTGGCGGGCGTTTTTTGGCTTTCTGTTCCTGCTGACATTGGTTACGCGGGACCACGAGCCGCTCCGTTACCCGCACTATCGCCATGCGACGCGGCGTTTGCTGCTGTTGGGCTTTTGTGTCGTCCTGACGGTGATTTTTTATACGTATGCGGTGCAACATACTACGGCTGCAATCGCGGTGCTGCTGGTTAATTCCGCACCGATTTATGTGGCGCTGCTATCGCCCTGGTTATTGAACGAGCCGCGCTCGCCGTATACGTGGATCAGTCTAGGGATGGCGCTGGTCGGGATGGCGCTGCTCACCGATCTGACACAGTTAGGCGGCGCGTCCGGTGATCTGAGCGGGGTTATTGCCGCAGCGTTGTCGGGTCTGACCTATGGCAGTGTGATGATGGTCAGCCGCTCGCTGCGCGGCAGTATTCAAGGGCTGACGCAGAATCTATGGGCGATGGGACTGATCGTGTTGATCATGATCCCCTTTGCGTTGAGCGCGCCGCTTGATACGCTGGTTGATAACCTCCCGGTGCTGATTCCGCTCGGCGTGTTTTCGCTCGGCATGTCGTATATGTTCTATTTCCTGGGGCTGGCGCGTGTCAGCGCGCAGGTAGTGAGCGTCGTGTCGCTCTCCGAGTCGGTGTTTGGCGTGATGATGGGCGTCATCTTCTTTGCGGAAGTGCCGAATGTGTTGGGCTGGCTTGGCGGCGCGCTGATCCTGGTGAGCATTTACCTGATCTCGCGTCCGTCAGGAGCGGTGATCGGGCGGCGGCAGCGCATTTAAGATCGTTTCACCACAGAGACACAGAGAACACAGAGAAAAACAAAGTAGAAGGGGCGGCTCATTGCCAAAAAACGCGCGCCCGGTGTAGCATGGATGTGAAGGAACCATCCGGCGACAAGTGATGTCTTAATCGTAGAGGGTATTTGCTGAGTGGGGGCATTAGTTTTTTGGAGAGTGGATAATGTGCGGCATGATGTCCGGTGTGAGTACGATTTTTTTGAGCGTGATTATGTTTCTTGGTTTTGCGGTGGTGATGCCGGTCAATATGACATCTGAAACAGTAGTTGAAGATGTGCAGCCGGTTGCTCCGGTTGGGATCGGGCAAATTGGGGCCGGGCAGCCGGGGCAAATCGGCTGGCGCGAAATACTGACGCTTGATCCCGGCGCGGGCGCGATCCATGCGGTAGATTGGTCGCCGGATGGCGCGCGCATCGTGAGCGGCGGCGATGATGGGATCGTGCGCATCTGGAATGCGCAAACCGGCGAGGAACTCGATCAATTTGCAGCGAATCCCACCGGGCCGGTGTGGTCGGTGGCGTGGTCGCCGGATAACCGCACGGTGGTGAGCGGCGGCGATGATGGCACGGTGCGCGCCTGGAA
>JAFGJA010000059.1 GCA_016929355.1 Anaerolineae bacterium
CGCAAGAACGCCAGAAAATCATCGGCGGCGGCGCGTTCAGTTTCAGTAGTGGCGGGGCCATCCCAGACCGCGAACGGGAAATCAAGCCACACCTGATAAGCCGGATAGACAAACGTCAGCGCGCCGACTTTGGTCGTTAAGCCCTGGTAATTTGCCAACCACTCGCTTTCGGGCAGCAGGGCGATGTCGGCGGCAGATGTGCCGCGCGTGGCGATGGCTTGCGCGGGATAAGTGCCTAGTGTGGCAAAATTCGGCACGCTCTCAAAAACAGGCCGGAGCCAATCGATCAAGGCTTGATCATTAAGCGAACCTGCATCCAGCGCGGCTTGATCGTGAAATTCGGCGGAAGCGATCAACAACGCCGCAATCCCGCTCATATAGCGGCTCGGTTGGGCAAAACCGGGGATCACATACCCCCAGGCTGGATTGCCACCAAGCGCGCTCCACGCGCCATCCACACTGGCTTGCTGTACGCTAGTCCAATTGATCTGCCCGTATTCATTGATCAGCACATCTGCTCGTTCTGCCGGTGCTCCCCAGATCATCACCGTACTGGCGAGCGATGCTTCACGGATCGCAAAATCCAGACCCACTTCGCCCGCGTAGGCAACGGCGGCGGTTGTTTCAGGAATCCAGACAATAGGGTGATCCCGGATCGACCATGTGCCGGTGCTGTTCCATACTGGCAAACTGTCCTGCTGCGTCACCCGAACTTCGACGATGCGCCCCTCAATGCGCCGCCGCACCCCGTTATAGGTCTGCGCCGCCTGTTCGATCCAATCAACCCCGATAGGGCTGGCGGCGACGGTTAGCATGATCGGCGTGGTATCGGTTGCAGAACTCTCCCCCGAATCGCTCTCAGAATCCAACTTGGTTCCCATTTGATCGAGTAAAACCCCGCCACCCACAATCAGCAATGCAGCGCCAACAATGATCAGAAATACCAAACGAGACCGATTCATACGTTAAAAACCTTTCACCATGTCGCTCCAATTTCTTTATCAGACTACCTTAAATTACGGATAAAAGATAGTTCGAGTCGTTGGGGTAATTTATAAGCTTGTGTTGCCAAATGAGCAGCAGTATAATGATCGCACGACAGCGTTAATAGAACCATTTGTCACAAAATAGATGTTTTACGATAATCACACCACTGGTTCGATTGTTTCTAATTTTAATGAGGAGTCTATTTGATTATGAAAATGCGTATTTTGTTAATTCTGGCTTTACTGCTAACAACCGGCACGGCGGCGATTGCTCATGCCCAAGACCCGGTTGTCGTCGAAATCTATTTCCCCATTGCCGTTGACAGCCCCATCACCGAAACGCTCGAAGGCTACGCGGCCACCTTCGAGGAAGCAAATCCCGGTGTGGATATTGTGTTCTCGTATGAGGGTGGCTACAGCGATGTCAAGAATAAGCTGCTGACCACGATGGAAGGTGGCGGCGATCTGCCCGCGTTGGGCATCATGCTGGCCACAGACATCTACGATCTACGCAACGCCGAGGCGATTGTGCCCTGGGATGCGTATATCAGCGACGACTATCTGGCTGATTTCTTCCCGACCTGGCTGGAAAACAGCTACTATGATTACGATCTCGATGGTACTGCCGAATTCTACGGGATTCCGTTCCAGCGCTCAACCGTCTTGTTGTATTACAACAAAACAATGCTGGAAGAAAATGGTTTTGCCGCGCCCACCAACTGGGAAGAACTCGCCACCACCGCGCAAGCGCTCACCACTGCTGATCGCTGGGGCATCTTGAATCCCAATAGCTGGCCGTACTGGGTCTTCCAACCCTTCGCCATCGGCGCAGGCCAGAATATTGTTTCGGAAAGCGACAGCGAAGTCTTCTTCGACGCGCCGGAAGTGGTCGAAGCCCTGCAATTCTGGGTAGACCTCTACGAAGTATACGGAGCCACTCCCGCCGGTGTGCAGAGCAATTGGGGCGATGCGCCCGGTTTGTTCGCGGATGGCGCGGCGGCCATGATCCTGCACAGCACCGGTTCGCTGCCCAGCATCCTCGCCAAAGCCGATTTTGAAGTCGGCGTGATGGCTGTCCCCGGCAAAGAGGGCGGATACGCAACGGTTTCCGGCGGCGGGAACCTGTATCTGGTAGCGGGCACGGACGATGCAACGGCTGAAGCCGCCTGGAATTTCGTGCAATGGCTGACCAGCCCTGAAATGGCGGTGGATTGGAGCATCAATAGCGGCTACATCACCACCCGCCAAAGCGGACTCGAACTCGACACCTGGACCGCTTATGTCGCTGAAAATCCCCAGGCCGCCGACGCTGTAGCCGCGTTGGAATACACCGGGCGCGAATTCTCGGTGCAGCAGTTAAATGACGTGCGCAATATTTTGCACAGCTATATTCTATCCGTGCTCAACGGTGAAGCAACGCCTGCGGAAGCCCTCGCCGCCGCGCAAGCTGAAGCGGCTGCGATTCTCAGCATCTACGTGATGGAATAGCTCTTGCACCATCTTTAACTTAGCGAGACGCTTGCCGTTGGGCAGGCGTCTCTTTGTTTCCAATAACGGTTATTTTTGAGAAAACATGATGACTGCTAATACATTTGATCTACACACCTATTGGACGCGCCACCTTCGTCCCCGGCTTAAACCATTACCCTATCTGTTATTGCTGCCTACGGTCTATTTTGTGTACCTGTTCACCATCATGCCGACGTTTAAGGTGTTGCGCGACAGCCAGACCTATTACCATCCCAACCGGCCCGCGCGCGAGATTATGTCGGATTTGAGTCTACCGGGCATCGAGGAGGCCAAACGCAGCATTCGCGGGCCGCACGATGTCGGTTTTGCTTATTTCCGCGCCATGTTCGACCCGGATACGGTTGAAGGTGAGCGCTTTTTCCGCGCCATGCGCAATACGATCATTTACGTTGTAACCACTGTTCCGATCAGTATGCTGCTGGCCTTCACCTTTGCGGTGCTGGTGAATCGCCGCCTGCGTTGGATCGGCAGCGCGCGGATCGCCTTTTTCTATCCAACGATGCTGCCAATGGTCAGCGCGGCAACGATCTGGTTATTTTTCTTTACGCCGGAATACGGCCTTTGGAATGCAGCGCTGCGGTGGTTTGGCTATCACGGCGCGGAAAACTGGGTCATCAATCCCGATCTGGCACTAGTTGGCCTGATCATTGTAGCGATCTGGAAAAATGCGGGCTATTTCATGATTTTTTATCTGGCGGGGTTGCAAAACTTGCCGGAAGATGTGTATGAAGCCGCCGCGCTGGATGGCGCAAGTTGGTGGGTACAGATGTTTCGCATCACGCTGCCCCTGCTGCGCCGCACCACCTTATTCGTCAGTGTAGTAGCGATCATTAGCGCGTTTCAGACCATCGATCACGCGCTGGTGATGACTTACGAGTTAGTGACGGGCGAAGCCGATTTACTGCTCTACGAAATCTACAACCAGCGCTTCATCCTGCAAAATTACGGGTTTGCGAATGCGCTCACCGTCGTGATGATCGCCATTCTGTTGGGCCTGACCATTATCAACTTCTTGATCTCGGAGCGGGAAAATGAATGAGACACAATCCTTCAAGCGCCAAACACCAGCCGAATGGCTCGTCACCGGGATCACCGTGCTGTTGGCAGTCTTATGGGCTGTGCCGATCATCTGGGCCGTGATCGTTTCGTTTCGCCCGCCGGATGATGATCTGGGCGTGGACGATGTCTGGTTTGGTAATACCGTCACACTGGCAAGCTACCAGAAAGCCACCGATCTCGCGCCATTTTTTCCCGACTGGGTTGGCGCTGATGCCGAAGGATTCCCCGGCCATTCGTACTATGCGAACACGCTGGAATGGGTGCTGCTGGCGCTGGTGGTCCAGGTGATCACGGTGACGCTAGCCGGGTTTGTCTTCGCGCACTTCGATTTTGTGGGCAAGCGGTTTTTGTTCTACTTCGTGCTGATGCAGATGATGATCCCGACGGCGGTCTTGCTGGTCCCCAACTTCATCACGATTCGGGAATTTTCCACCGCCACGTTGGGCATACCCAAATTCATCTACTACAAGGAAGTTTCGCTCTACGATACGCCCTGGGCCATTGCCATGCCGTATTTCGGCTCGGCGTTTGGGACGTTTCTCATGCGGCAGGCGTTTTTGAGCGTACCGAAAGATTTAGTCGAAGCGGGGGTAATGGACGGCTGCCGGTGGTATCATTTGCTGCTTAATGTCTATCTGCCGCCAAGCTACCCGTCATTGGTCGCGTTTGGGCTGGTTAGCGTGAGTTTTCACTGGAACGAACTGCTGTGGCCGCTCGTCGTCACCAGCGACAAAGCCCGCCCCTTGACGATGGGCCTGCTGCGTTTCACCCAACTGACCGACATCGGCGCGCAGTGGTCGTTAGTCATGGCGGCGACGATGATCATCGTTGCGCCGTTGCTGCTGGCGTTTTTGTTCTTCCAGCGCCAGTTTATCAACAGCTTCCTGTATTCAGGCGTGAAGTAATCGTATTATGGAGAAGATTTGGCATGATCTCACGTAGGGGCAAACCAATGTGTTCGCCCTGGGCCGACACGCTGGTCGGCCCCTACATGGGGCCACTTTTAATTGTTTTCTCCATTA
>JAFGJA010000501.1 GCA_016929355.1 Anaerolineae bacterium
ACTGGCGTATACACCCCATTCGTTAAAATGGTTTGCGAGCGCCAAAACGGGAGATCGGGATCGTTGAGTCGAACAATACCCACAATTTCGATAATCCGCGCCTGGGTAACTTCCTCGTTATACACAATGCGCTGCCCCACCGTGAGTTTGGAGCGTTCCGCCGCCGTCTGCGTAATCACGGCCTCGGCATCCGGTGCGCCCATATAACCCGCCGCTTGCTGCGGACGTTGCAAATGTACCGGCATTCGCCCAGCCACCAGCGTAAAATAGGTGTCTATATCCTGATCGGGATACGCGAGGATGGTGTAGCAGTTCAACGAGGCTTCAGAAAGCCCGGTGATCACTGCGCCTGTCTCATAGGTCAAGCCACACTGAATCCCATTCGCCAGTGAAAAACGACGCGTCTGAACTAACAATTCCCCTAACTGTGCATGATCGGCATCTGCGTCAACATCAGGCGGCGGCGTGTCATTCCACAACATAATAAACTGGTTGCGCAGAGGTTGATCCGCCAGCGTTTGCCGAACATACCGTTCCGCAGCATTGGCGGTATAGGTTTCATACAGCACCGGCAAAATGAGCACCACGCACATGCTCAAGAAGATGCTCACCAGATGCGCTTTATAATAGCGATTGCGCCGCAGGATCATGGGCCAGTTCAAGGATTATTCCTCTCCCATCTTGATCGTTTCGGCGGGGGATAGCTGCCGGATCAACAACAAATTTGCCAACAGCAGCAAGCCCAACACCCCAAGCATAAACACCACATGGCGCAGAATAGTCGATTGGCTAACATAGACAATGAGCGGCGGTGTGATCACTTGCGTCGTGGCGCTGTTCGCTAATGGTGGCAACACATACAGCGTCAACACATACCCCAGAATCGAACCAACGGCACTGGCAAAGCCCAATACAAGCAGCTGCTCAATCGCCAGTCCCATCACCAACCGGCGTGAAGACACACCAAAAGCCTGCAACACCCCAAAACTCGACTGCCGCGAATGGACTGTCAGCGCGGTATAGGTCAGGAGCATAATCGTGCTGAAAACCAATACAATGCCAAAGGAAAAATAGAGCAAGCCAAGCAGCCCGATTGAGAGCGGATCGGCCTCGACTGTTGCCAGCAAGTCCACCGCCGTAACCTGTTCCGCTACAAAATACGCGCTCGACTGCTGCTGCAAATCCGCCAGCCACACATCGGGATCAGCCCCATCAGCCAATTTCACCCAGACTTCGGAGGGATACACCGCCTGCGCTGGATTGCGATTTGTCACATACAACAGACTCGCCAGATCAATAACCAGAAAAGCGGCATCGTCGTTGTACAGGGTCGGATAGTAGGCGGCGCTGTCGATGATGCGAAACGTATAGTCCGTATGCAGCAGGTATTGCTCAAAGCTCATGCCAATTTCCAGATTATTTTTTTCCAGAAAACTCGCGCTGGCAATAACCGGAATATCGGGCAGGGCAGGATAGTTACATAACAGCGCAAAGGACCATGTGCCGCGCCGCAAATCCGGCGTATGGTTCCACTGCACAATGATACGCTGTCCGCGCGGTGATGTTGTTTCCTCTTGCTGCCCGGTGGGATCATCCACCAGATCGCCAATCACCGAATTATTGATGGGGACCAGTTCCCATTGATCGCCCGTCATCCAGTCTGCCATGATCTGTGCTTGCTGATCCACCAATGTGAAATCAGCTAACTCCAACTGCCAGTGATTGAAAGAACGCAAATTGCGCGTATAAGGCAAAGCATAATCCAACGTCACTGATTCCAGGCGCAGATCGCCCTGAGCATCAGGCAAACTCAGATCGCCTTCCCAATAGACCCAACCGCTCAATGTCTGACTGTCGGTGATGATCGCGCGGGCTGCGTCATCTGGTTCGGCAGTTTCATCATACAACGTAGCGTAAGCGGCTAGAGTCTGGTCCAGCGCATCGTCGGCAATCCCCTCAATGATCTGTACCGCCAGCGTCACCTCAAACGGATCAGCAGCAGCATCGCGCAAACGCAAATGTAATTCGCTCTGGGTTGTCAATAAGGGCCATTCCCCATATTCGGGCGCACTGCCATCCTCCATGAAATACGAGCTGGTCAAGCGCGTCCAGACGCCGATCTTTTGTGGCGTAAACGGCAAAGCTGTGCCCTGCGCTGGCAAAACCGGCTCTGAGGCCGGATAGGGGTTTTGGAGTTCGCCCAGATCATCCCGCCAGAACGCAACATCACGCAGCGAGTCGTAATCCACCGCCAGCACAACCCCATCACCGAGTTCGAATAATTCCTGATTCAGATCAACATCGACCAACCGCAGCGCCGGGCTGACGGCTGTCACCAGGGGATGCTCGGTATAGGCGGCTAAGGGACGTATCCCGACTGCGCCACTCGCGCTATTTTTTTCGACAAGGCGCACATCGGCCCCGGCTTGATAGCGTGATTGATCAAATTGGCTGTGTTCAATCGTGGAATGGTAGCTGGTCACAAAGCCGCCGACACCCACTGCCAGCCCTAACAGCAGCGCGATCCGCGCATAATGAACGGGTTCCCGGCTGACCTGACGCCCTGCCAGCACGGGGATCAGCGCTTTATTGGTAGCCAGCAGACGCGCGATCACGCTGGTGATCGGCGGAAAGAAGCGCAGCAAAATGCTTCCCAATGCGATCAGGACCAGGGTTGGCGTCAGGAGGAAAATGGGATCGGATTGGGTCAAAATGGCCTGTGGGTCGCTGTTGCCCGCCTCGGCGCGCGCACTCATGATCTGCCACAAGCCCCAACTGGCAAACACGAGCAAACCAAAATCCAGATAATAACGTTTCCACCAGGGCTGCCGGATGCTCCGTAAGGTGCTGCCGCCGCGCGTGGCGAGCGGTTGGCGTAGAATCGGCAGTAATGCCACCACCAGAATCACACCCGCCAACACTGA
>JAFGJA010000502.1 GCA_016929355.1 Anaerolineae bacterium
GCGGCTGAGGCCGTGTTAGCCGCGCTGGAAACGGCCCGCTTACACGGTGAAGCAGGCGAAATCGCCGCGCCGCAAACGTCGTATTACAACATTTTTTTCCCTGATACCAGCGAAGATTTCAAGATCGAATACCTCGAACAAAGCCCGCTTAAGCAGTGGGGCCAAATGCTGCGCAATTACTACAATACGGTAACACCGCAGGTATGGGTAGTGGGTGATCTCGGTTTCCATCTCCCGGTTGCGCCGCAAATACGGATCACGAGTATTTACCCCTCCGGCCCGATCAATGTGCTGTCGCAGGTCGAAATGAACCTGGAAATCATCGGACGGCGGATCGCGTATGGCGATTTCACAATTGACCAGCCGCAAGACGATGGCAGCACGCGCCGTCTCTACATGCAGCGTTTGGTAGACCCCAGTGGCGCGGCGGAAAACCTGATCCGGCCCGGTGTCTCCAACACAACCTTTAACTGGGACGTGACGCTGCCGGTAGTGTCCGATGGCGTCAACAGCAATACGGAATTGCTGGTATTTACGGAAAGCGTTGCTTTTCTGGATGGTCGTTACCGCGAAGCGCCGGATGCGCCCTGGCGGGATGTGGGCATAGTTTTCGACTTCAATGATAACTTCACAGCCGGAACCACGCAGCGCATTATCAACCGCGCGCCGGAAAGTGATGCACTGGCCGTGATCTCGATCCCGCCCGGTTCCGAATTTCAGGCGTATAGCTCGGTCAGAACGCCGGATGGCCGTGTGATCGCCGAGGCGAACGAAGCGATCACGTATATCTGGCCGGAAGATGGTTTGACGTGGCAGGCTGCGCCTGCCCCCAGTGGTGACTACGATCTCGGCTTGCTGATGACCGCCTTTGGTGGCACAACGGGTTTTACCTCAACAACGGTCACGGTTAATAATGATGAAGTCGATCAAAACCTGTTGGGCGCGTTGTGGACTAATTTCTATTTCAGTCTGGTGCAACCGGCGGATTGGTCGCGTCTCAACCGCCCGCCCGATGGTAGCTTATGGATGTACAGCACCAACGACACCGGCACGGAGGGCATTTACGTCATCTTCATTATGGGGCTGCCGGCAGGCATGACCGGCACTTACGATGAACTCGGCCAGATCGCGGATATATTCGAGACAAATAACGGCGTACCACTCACGAATCGCGCGGCAATCGAAGTTAATGGTATACCCGCGCTGGATGCGGCGTACAGTTACGAAACCGAAGCAGGTATCGTGCAGGCGCGCGGTTTCGTTGTATTCAATCCCTGGTTAGGTAGCAAAGGCGTTGGGATGCTGGTTGCCGGAGAAGCGTTAGAGGGCGCGGGCGATCTGGACGCAACCTATACCTTACTCACCAATCATTTCACCCTGATCGATAAACTGCTGCTCACGGAAACCGACATTCGGGATTGGAGCACCAATGAAGAACTGCTGCTCAACGATCAAACCCGCTACCCGGTGCGCTTGAGTTGGCTGCCCGGTTTTGCAGTAGGCGATTGGCTGCATTACGCGCCGTATGCGAACGAAACCAGTTCGACCTTTGCCGCGATGCAGCACGTTGTTGGGGCGACTGATGCCGCAGCGTTGTTAGACCAACTGCGCACGGATGCGATCATGGTGGGCGCGGCGAATTTCACCGTCACGGATGAACGGATCACGTATGGGCAAAACTATGGCTGGGACGTGCAAAACGTCATTTACCGGGGCGGCGGGCACACCTGGCACGCGATCCTATACACGGCAGAACGCGACGATCAGCCGGTAATGGGCCGCCTTTACGTTACGATCTATAATGGGGATGGCTACGCGGTCTGGTTTGAAACACCCGATGACGACAACGCGCCGGAGATGTTTAGGAACACCTTCGAGCCGATGCTTGATGGGTTCTTGATCGGGGCCGCGCAAGATCAAACAGACGAATAATACAACCCATAATGGCCCTGATTTCCGACAGAAAGAGTAGTTAGCGATCACTGGATAGCACCCCGAAAGGAGTAGGCGATGTCTGCTGAAGCATTTTTGCAAAAAGCGAATGAGGATGAGGCCCTGCGCGCGAAAATCGAAGAATTGGAAGGCGATTTCACGGCGATTGTGAAACTGGGCAAGGAACAGGGATTTGAATTCACCGCCGCAGAATTCGAAGCGGCTTATGATGCGGCCAACGAACTATCAGATGATGATCTGGCAAGCGCGGCAGGGGGGTTAGGGGTAATCAAACCCCCGCCACCAGAATTTGACTGATCGGCCCTGCGCCTGAGCGCTCCGCCTGCGCACCCCATCCGCGCGTCAGTGTCTATACACCGTGTCGGGTGGGGTGTTTGCGTTTGGGCCAAAAGCGGCGCTATACTGCGCTCAAACACTACGTTATTGATTTTTAGTGCCTATGGAGAAAACAATTCAAACGCAGACAATGTAGGGGCCGCCCAACGTGTCGGCCCAGGGCGAACACATTGGTTCGCCCCTACTCGAAACTAATAACTCGAAACTAACAACTCAAAGGCGGTGACTATGCGGCGAGCGCTGTATGTTTTGGGGCAGTTGAGCGATGAACATATCGAATGGCTGATCGCTAAAGGCAAGCGGGCGCGCGCTCCTGCCGGGCATGTGCTGATTACGGAGGGCGCAGCCAACGAATTTGTGTATATCGTGCTGGATGGCACATTGGGCATTTATGTGAATGCCAACGGACGCGAAATGAAAGTCGCTGAACGCGGGGCTGGCGATATTCTGGGTGAAATGTCGTTTATCGAGGATTTACCCGCGTCGGCAACGGTGAAAGCCGAGCGAGAGTCGATTTTGTTCACCATGCCCAAAACGCTGCTGGCCGACCATCTCGCAGTGGATCGGGATTTTGCGGCGCGTTTTTACCGGGGCATTGCCATCTCGTTATCATACCGCCTGCGCGAAGCAATGGATCAGCACGCCGCCGGGCGAGAAGATGCGGACGGGGAAGAACTCGATCCTAATGTGTTGGATAAGGTGTATTTAGCCGGACTGCGGTTTGACCGGATCGTGCGCCGCATGATGGCGGACTAAGACCTCACACCCCAACCCCCTCTCCACGCATGGAGAGGAGGAGTCAAATTGGAGCGACTATGTTATTAGCGATTGATACCGGGAATACCAACATCGTGTTTGGCGTGCATGATGGCGCACGCTGGACGCATACCTGGCGTGTGCAAACCGTGCGGGACCGGATGCCGGATGAATACGCGGTGATGTTCCGCACGTTTTTGCATGAAGCCGATCTGGAATTGGAGCAGATCGAGCAAACGGTCCTTAGCAGCGTCGTGCCGCAGCTAACCGACACTTTAGCCGAAATGATGGCGCGGCGCGCGGGGTATCGCCCATTGATCGTGACCTATCAAACCGATACCGGCATCACCATTGATACGGATCGCCCCTCGCAGGTGGGCAGTGATCGCATTGCGGATGCAGTAGCGGCCTGGGATCGCCTGCACACGGATTGTGTCGTGGTGGATTTTGGCACGGCTACCGCGTTTACGGTTGTGCGCGCGCCGGGCACGATCATCGGGGCGGTGCTGGCGGCGGGCTTGAATACTACCGCCGATGCCTTTTCCTCGAAAGCGGCCCAACTACCGCACATCGAACTTGTGCCGCCACCGTCGATCATCGGGCGCAACACGATTCACGCGATGCAAGGCGGGTTAGTGCTGGGGCATGTGGCGCTGGTCGAGGGGATTATCGCGCGGCTTAAGACCGAACTGCCCCATGCACAGGTGATCGCTACAGGCGGCCATTCGCGGCGCTTGGCCCCGTTGACGGACTGCTTCGACGCGGTTGATCCCTGGCTGACGCTGGACGGATTGCGCTTGATCGGGGAACGGAATCCGCGCAGTTAACCTCACCCCCTGAGTAACCTCTGGTTGCCCCCTTTCCACGCGGCGGAGAGGGGAGTCAGGTTTTCGATTCCCTATGACTCCAACAATGTCACCACCCGCGCGATCACCTGTTCGCTGACGGCGGCTTTACTGGCGAGGTCAAGCGATTCCTGCGCACCCTGCGCATCCAAGATCACGACGCGATTCGTATCGACAGCGAAACCCGCGTCCGGCGCGGTGATGTCGTTGGCGACGATCATATCCAAGCCCTTGCGCGTCAATTTGTCCTGCGCATTATCCAGCAAATTTTGACTCTCTGCCGCGAAACCCACGACCACGCGCGGCCAACCGGACTCGGCACGCTGCTGCTTGACCGCTAGCAAAATATCTGGCGTGCGCGTCAGGGCTAAACTCGGCGCTTCGCTGGCATCATGCGATTTCTTGATCTTCTGATCGGCGATTTGCGCGGGGCGAAAATCCGCTACCGCCGCCGCTTTGATCAACGCATCTGCCCCATCAACATACTTCAGCACCACATCACACATCTGCTGCGCCGAATTGACCGGAACCAACGCCGCGCCAAGCGGTACGGGCAAATTGCGCGCCGCGCTGATCAGGATCACGTCTGCGCCTACGTCCAGCGCCGCCTGCGCCAATGCGTAACCCTGCTTACCACTCGAATGGTTGGTGATATAGCGCACGGGATCGATGGCTTCGCGCGTACCGCCCGCCGTGATCACAATTTTACGTCCCGCCAGTGCCCCCTCGCGTCCCAAGACGCGCCGTATATGTCCGATCAGGGTGAGCGTATCGGGAAAGCGGCCCTTGCCGACCATGCCCGATGCAAAACGGCCCACCTCCGGCTCGATCAGCGTCACGCCGCGCTTCACCAGCGTGTGCAAATTGGATTGCGTGGCGGGGTGTTGGTACATGCCACCATCCATCGCGGGCGCGATGATTGTCGGACAGTGCGCAGCTAGAGCCGTGACCGAGAGCAGATCATCAGCCAAACCCGACGCAAGTTTGGCGATGGTGTTCGCCGTGATCGGCGCGATCACGAACAGGTCCGCGCCTTCGCCCAGACCCACATGCGCAATATGCGTCGGCAGTCCGCCGCCGGTATCGCTGTGCCACATCGAGGTATAGACCGGGCGGCCTGTCACCGAGGAAAACGTGATCGGCAGCACGAATCGTTGCGCGGCGTCGGTCATGATCACGTCTACCAACGCGCCCACCTGCGTGAGTTTGCTGGCGAGGTCTACTGCTTTATACGCGGCAATGCTGCCCGTCACGCCGAGCAGAATTCGCTTATCTTTGAACAGGGTAATCGGTTCCATTTGTATTCACCACGAAGA
>JAFGJA010000503.1 GCA_016929355.1 Anaerolineae bacterium
CGCGCCTTGTGGCAGAATGGAGTCGATGCGCTATCACTGAGTAGGTACTCAACGACTCAACGCGAAAGGACTGATTCACCATGCCTGATCTTACTGCAACTCGTGCCCGTGACCTGTTCGAATCCGGTTGGTTCTGCACCGAAGCGGTTGTCAAGGCTATTGCCGAACACCAAAACATTGACTCGCCCCTCATTCCCAAAATGGCGACGGGCCTCACGGCGGGTGTAGCGCGCACCAGCGATCTGTGTGGCGCGGTGAGCGGCGCGATTCTGGGTTTGGGTTTAGCGATGGGCCGCGCGTCTAGCGAGGACTCGGTGGAAGCGATCTTTGCGGCGACTCAAACGCTGCTGGCCGAATTCAAGCAGGCATACGGATCGACCAACTGCGGCGTCTTGACCAGCGTTGATATCAATACCCCCGCAGGACAGACCGCGTTCCGCGAATCCGGCCAGCGCGTACACTGTGCGGCTTATGTGGCCTGGGCGACACAAAAAGCGCTCGATCTGATCGCGGCGCAGGAAGCTCCGCGCCATGAGTTTTGAATCTTACGCTGACGGCGATTTTACCAAAAACTAATCACTAAAAACTGGTAACTTTATTCAGGAGGTTGAGCCATGAAACGTCGTATCGGTTGGCTTTTGCTCGTCCTGCTGCTCGGTATGCTGTTGGCGGCGTGCGGCGGTGATGATGATAAAGATGATGGGGGTAACGGGGGCGGTAATGGCGAAGACGCATCCCCCGAAACTGCCGATTTGATCGTGGCGGCGATTGACGTTGATCCGATGCGGCCCGCCGTTGGACAGCCCTTCCATATCCGCGTGACGATCAAAAATCAGGGCAAAACCGAAGCGGGCGCATTTTCAATCACGGTGGATTTGCGGGATGTCACGCGCGAAGACGTGGTATCGCTTGGATCGTTTGATGGCGAGCCGCTCAAGGCTGGGGCCGAGGTGACGCTGTATGAGGGCGACTACCCCGGCCTCGAAAACACGGGGAGCTATCAGGTTCAGGTGGCGATCAGCTATAATGCAGACTCGAACACCGATAATAATGAGCAGCATCAAGCCTTTACGGTTGTAGCAGAATAGGAGCATTATGCAGCGCCATCATATTTTCCAGGTTAACCGGCTCATGGGTGTACTCTTAGCGATTCTGATGCTGGCGACGCCCCTGTCTGCGCTGGCTCAGGCCCCGATCCCGGCGGATGCCGTGTCCGTTATCAACGGCGATCCGATCTCGCGGGAAGCATTTCATGCGCGCGTGCGGCTGGTGCGCTGGCAATATCTGCACGAACTCACCGCGCTCTACGAGGCGACGGGTGGCAATTTTGGACTGACACCGGCTTATGTTAAAAATCTGGTCACGAATTTGCAGGACCCCAGTCTGTTAGGTGACGCGGTGTTGGCGGAGATGGAGGAGGAGCGCTTGCTCTGGCAAACGGGTGAGCGTCTTGGTGTGACGCCGACGGCTGAAGATGCCGCGCTGCGCGAAGCCAACTTTTTTAGCGCGTGGACCAATATTTCGGTGGACTTGCTGGACTCCAGTGGTGAGGCCAGGCAGTTTATCGCGGAATGGTACGCTGATGCGATGGCCTATTCCGGTTTGAGCGAAAATGACATCCGTCTGTTGTTCGAAACGGATGCTTTGCACTCGCGCCTCTATGAGTATGTCGCTGCCAGCGTGCCCACCGAAGAATTAGCGGCGAACACGCGGCATATTCTGTGTAGTTTCCATCCCGCCGATCCCGGTGATACCACGCCGCCCACGCAGGCCGAACGCGATGCGGCGCAGACGTGTATTCAGGGCGCGCGGATTCGTCTCGCTAATGGGGAGGATTTCGCCACTGTTGCCGCCGATCTGTCTGACGATGCGATCAGCGCGATTGACGGGGGCAATGTGGGGTGGTCGCTGCTCAGTTTCCTGACCGAAAGTTATGCTGATGCGGCGCGCGATGCGGAATTAAATACGCTGATCGGCCCGGTAGAAACGGAATTTGGCCTGCACCTGATCGAAGTTCTGGATCGCCAGATGCAAACGCTCACCGACAGCCAACTCGAACAGTCGCAGCAGGGCTATTTCCAGTTGTGGCTGGAAGCGCTGCGCGAGGAGGCCACGATCACACGCCTGCCGGGTTGGGATGGTGATCTGCCCACCGACCCGGCGCTCGAAGCGGTTGATCCGGCCATTTTGGAGGCCATTGCGGAGATACAGTAACAAAAATTTAGCTCAGGAGGAGAGTCGTTTATGCAATCTCATCAACAAGCGAGCGTGCGCACCGGTTATGTCGCTGCCGATTTTATGACCGCTACGTACCGGGTGAGCGGTGAAGTCGCGCTGCGCGGCGTGCCTTTGCTGGATCAACTCAACGATCATCAGGCGCTTTTTCTCACATTGGAGCGCGTTTTTGTGTCACCCCTGCTTGATCCGGCAGTCCTGACCGGCAATTACAAATATGCCGAACTGCGCAAAAACAGCATCGGGATTGTGGTCCTCACGATGGAGCGGGACGGGCTGCCGCATCGTGAGGGGCGCTATAAGGGGCGCGATCACCGCGATCATGAGGTGATGTTCGTGACCACCGGCTTTGAGATCGTCGGTTCGCTGCGGCTGCATCCCAGCGTCAATATCCCGAACTTTGTGCGGACCACGCCCGAACATTTTATCCCGCTCTTTAATGCCAGGGCGACGCTTACCGGGCGGCGGGATGTGGTGTTTGAGGGCGGCGCGATTCTGCTCAACCGTAACGGGATTGAGGTCTTCGCGCTGGCCGATAGGTGATCATCGGGGCTTCTAGTACACTGAGGCTCAAATAAGCCGCTGTTTTCCGTAGGGAGCGGACCAATGTGTCCGCCCTGGGCCGACCCGCGTGTCGGCCCCTACAAAACGCTGGCTAAACATAGGCTATGCGGTACTAGTTTTGAAGAGTTAGCCGAACGGCTCACCCCCTAAATCCCATAGGCATTAAGCAAGGAATTCTTGCCTTGATTTCGCTTGTTTGACCCCACCCCCTGGCCCCGTCCTCGCAGGCAGGGCGGGGAAAATTGTTGGTTCTCAAGTCCCCTCTCTGCTTGCGCAGAGGGAATTTAGGGGTGAGGTTAAACGAAAATACGACATGAAGGCTTAAACTATGAGTGGACTATGCATCAATTGCGGTGTCTTTTTCGGACCGGGTTTCGTTTCCCTCGTGTTGCTCATATGGGCGATTTCGAGCAAGGTTATTGATTGGCACGATCTGAAAAAACCAGGAATCATGATCGTTGAGATCGGGATTATCATTCTGGCGCTCTCGCTGGGGTGGATGTACCTCCAGATTTTCCATTACGAAACCATAGACTATCTTCTGCTTTTTGCGCCTTCGCTCATCGGTTTAGGTATCACCAGCGTGGGCGTTCTGCGCCTGAGACGCGACACCAACTTTACCGGACTTGATTGGGCGTATGCGGGCATCGGCCTGTTTCTCGGTGCGTTATTCTGGATATTCTGGGTGTTTGAGGCATTTTCGTAGCAAGGCCAGCGCCGCGAATCGCCGCGAGAGCATCGATCATCTTTTTCATTTGCGCCGATTTTCCCAAATCCAGACAAATTTTTTATGGCATCTTAATTTCGAGCGAGTATGATAAAACCAATAAAGGCTAGATGTATCATCAGGATGGTGCATATACCCGTATGCTCCCCAACCCCCACCTGACCCACCTGATTTAGCTGTTCTGCTGATACATGTTGCGCCAAGGGAAGGAGTCCCCGCCCCTTCCCTTCTTTTTTTTCCTATTGAGATTACACCAAATTGAACATTGCCACTTTACTAGCATAAGGTATACTTAACGTTGGAGTGGTTCCTGTGCTAGAATGCACAGATGCCAAATTTTAGCTTATTCTAAGGGGGCACCAAAACAATGCTGCGCCGGTTTAGTTTATTGATGAGTCTGACCCTGGTTGTACTTGTAGCGCTGGTTGGTTTTAGCGGATTTGGGTGGTTACAGCCCAGCGCGGCTCAGGATGATCCGCCGGTTCGCCTGGATGTCGGCGGAATTAATGCTGAAAAGTTCCCCACCTTGACGCTGCTGGTCAATGTTTGGGATGAGTTTGATGTCCCTGTTTCGGGTTTGACGGTGGATGATTTTCAGGTTACGGCAGGTGGGGCTGCAACCTCGGTTCTTTCAGTTGAAAACATCACTGAAGACGATTTGCCGATCTCCGTTGTGCTGGTGATCGATACCAGCGAGAGCATGTTGGGCCAACCGCTTGATGATGCAAAAGCGGCGGCCTTGGCGTTTGTTGATACGTTGGCTCCGACGGATGCAGTCGCATTAGTTGATTTTGACTCGACAGTGAAAGTCGCTGTTGATTTCACCACTGACCGCGATGTGCTGCGTAACGCCATTGAAAATTTGCGCGCGGATGGGCGTACCGCGTTGTACGATGCGGTGTATAATGCCGCCGAACTCGCCAATGAATCGGGCAATCCGCGCCGGTTCGTGGTGTTTTTGACGGATGGTAACGAATACGGCGGGTTGAGCACACAGGCAGGGCAGGCGGGGGTTGATCTCGCCGTTGCGAACAATGTGCCCTATTACGTCTTTGGCCTGGGCTACTGGCTGGATGAAGGGTATCTTAATTCGCTGGTTCGCAATTCGCACGGCAAAGTATACCTGCATCCCGATTCTTCGACGCTGGCCGAAGCCTATGCGTATCTGGCAACATTCTTACGCACGCAGTACGTGGTTACGCTGGATAGCGGCCTCGAACCCGATGGCCGCAC
>JAFGJA010000060.1 GCA_016929355.1 Anaerolineae bacterium
GCCAACACCACCGCATGACCGTTAACCAGATGCGTTTCGTTATCTTCGAGCAGCTTATCATAGAGTTCGCGTTGTTCTGGCGAAAGGCGATGCTGCAAAAAATCGCGAACCACGTCCAGGTTCGCGCCACGTTCCATCAGCCACGCGGCGCAGCGCATATCGCGCGGAGTGGTCGTGCCGTAGGTCAGCGCACCCGTATCCTCATAGATGCCGAGCATGAGCAGGGTTGCTTCGAGCGGTTCAATATGTATGCCCTGTTCGATGATCTGCTCAACAAGTAAGGTGGTTGCTGCGCCAACGATGTCCCCGGTGAAGACGTGATTCGCCGCAAGTTCGCGCTGAAGCGGGTGGTGATCGATGAAATGAAGGGGTGTATCGGGGCGCATCCCGCGCGCGGTGGCGAAACTCTGCGTATCCACCACCGTCACAAATTCCACGTCGCCGCCGCGTTTTAATTCGTCGCGCTGGACATAGGGCAGGGCGGTGGCGTAGAGCGTCAGGAATTGATCAACATTGCGATTCACGCGTTTGGGGAGCACGGGCACTGCCGCCGGATCAAGCTTATACGCGGCCAGCATTGCGGCGGCGGCATCGAAATCGGCGTTATCGTGCGTCAGTATTAGTTTCACGGGTTTAACTGTTTTTGTGTTTTTATCCCGCTCCTTTTTTATTTGAGATTTAATGGAGGGGGTCTGATTGGCAGAAAGACGAAAATTTGTAAGGCATTTGCCCTAATCAGTGTGGAAAGGGCTATCCCAACGCATCCCAGACTTCAAGTTTAGCCTTGACGCGGCGGATCACTTCGTCGGTGAATTCGCTGGTCATGGCCTGCCCGCCCAGATCGGCGGTGCGAATCCCATCATAGATCGTTTCGAGCGTCGATTCCCGGATCGCGCGGCAGGCACGGGCCGCCTGTTCCCCTTTGATGTGGCTCAGGACGCTGGCCGCCGCCATGATCATGGCCACCGGATTCGCCAGATTCTTGCCGTACAGCGACGGCGCGGTCCCGTGTGGCGCTTCGGCAATCGCGGCATGGATCGTCAAATCTTCGTTGAAGCTGAGAATCACCGACTCTGATCCGGCAATTGTGCCGAACATTTTCAGCACCAGATCGGACATGCTATCGCCATCCCGGTTCAGCGTCGGAATCACCAGCGCTTCGCCGGTGCTTTCCAGCAGCAGGGCATAGGTGGCGTCGATCAACTGCGGTTCATAACGCACGGCGGCATGGCGTTCTGAGGCCGCATCAAGTTCTTCTTTGAATATCCCCTCATACACCGGGCTGACCGTGTATTTCGGCCCGCCAAAGACCTTCGCCCCGTTTTTCTGAGCGTACTGAAACGCATATTCCGCGACGACACGGCAGGTCCGGCGCGAAATTTTTTCGGTACGATAGGCGAATTCATTCAAGCCTTCGCCCTCGCGCCATTCTTTAGCCCCATACGCGCCGCCGGTTGCCATACGGACGACGGCAATCGGCGCGTGAATACCCGCAATCGGGCGCATGGGCGGAATGCGCCGCCCGACGCGCAAAATCACTTCGGCGTCAATCGCTTCGCGCAAAAGGGCGTTTGGACTGCCCACATCATCCTGATCGCCGGGGGTGATCGTCGCGGCTTTGAGGCCCAGGCCACTTTCTAGGACCGCTTCAGCCGCGTCATGAACGACTTGATTATTGGTTTGGCGACGGTTTTCCAGTGAGAGATCAAAGGTGCAAAAATCGATGTTCAGGCCGATCACCGACGAGGACAGCACACGCAGCGCTTCACCAAGCAATTCCTGTCCAGTTTCATCGCCTTGCATCACCACAATTGTGCAGTCATTCACGGGTCTATATCCTTATAGGTAGCAATCTACGTTATTTTTTCTGATCGGGCTTCGGTTGGGTCAACGGTTGGTCCGGCGTGACCGGCGGGGTAACTGAAACGGGCGGTTGAATCGTGGTGGGGGTTGTGCCGTTCGATGATTTGGCGGACGCGGCCTGGCGGTTGGCGGCGGCTTGCGCGGCGCGCAGGGCCGGCACTTCCTCCACCGCTTTGATCAACGCATCCATGTTAATCGGCTTGTGGATGACCATATCCGCCCCAGCTTCGACCCGGCGTTCCTCAAGGTCCAGCGCTTCATAGGCCGTGACAAAAATGATCGGCAGGTCTTGGGTGGTTTCTTTTTGGCGCATCAATTTGCAGAGCGCGAAACCATCCAACTTGGGCATCATAATATCGAGCAGCACGACATCCGGGTTTTCGACCTCCGCCAGATCGAGCGCATCAACCGAATTCAGGGTCGTGATCGGGGCGTATCCGCTAATTTCCAAGATGGTGCGCAGCAGATTCAGGGTATCCAGTTCATCATCAACGACTAAAATGCGTGTACTCATCCATATAACCTTTATAGATCATGTCGGCTTGGTTAATATTCTTCGCCATTATAGCGGAAACCCATTCCCCGCGATACTGCTACCTAATCATCAATGGCGAGCGCGCTCGTTTTGGGCAGCGTCATATAAAACCGGCTGCCCTCTCCGGGATCGCTTTCAACCCAGACGCGCCCATTATGCCCGACAATAATCTGGCGAACAACGGCCAATCCTAACCCGGTTCCACCAAAGCGCCGGGTTGTGCCGCTGTCCACCTGGTAAAAACGGTAGAAGATTTTGTCTTGCTCGTCAACCGGGATGCCGATCCCTTTATCGCGCACACAGACCCGCACACTCGCCCCGCCGGGGTCTTCGACCACCACGTCGATCTCGCTGCCGCGTGGACTGAATTTGATCGCGTTATCGATCAATTCTTTCAGCACATCCTCGATCCGTTCGGGATCGGCGTATACTTCGGGCAGATTGTCGGCTATGTCCGGCATGATACGGATGCCTTGCGCGGCGGCCTGCGCGGTCATCTTGCGCACGGCGATGGCGACGACGCGCTCCAAATGGATCGATTCGAGCGTCAGATCGTAAGCGTCCGGTTCCTGCACCATGACAATATCTTCCACAATATCCGCGAGCTGCTGCGATTTGGTTGTCACCAGATCGATCACGTCGCGCTGTTCGGCATCGAATTCGCCAAAGGCTCCGTCCTGTAACAGCCGGACGTAACCGATAATGTGGGTGAGCGGGGTGCGGAGTTCGTGCGAGAGATTTTGCAACAGATTGTTTTTGATTTGATCCGCCTGCCGCAACTGTTCATAAGCCGCTTCGAGCGCGGTGGCGCGCTGTTCCTGCTCCGTGTAGAGGGTGGAATTTTCCATCGCGTTACCGAGGATATTGGCGATCCCCTGGCACAGCGACATTTCATTTTGATCAAACACGCGCGGTTCCGGTTTGGAATCGATCAGCGTCACCAGCCCGCGTGACTCGCCGCGCACATGCAAGGGCGCAATCAGACACGTATGCCCCCCGACACGCTGCAAAAATGCTTGTTCCGGTGTCGCTAACGCGGTGTTACGGACAATCGTGGTGGTTTCTCCCTGTTCGAGCGCATAGGCCAGGCTGGGGTACAACCGGGTATCCCATAGCTGCGAGGCTTGATTGACCCACAGCACCTGACCTGATTCGTACAACAGGCGGAAATTATCCTGCGCCTCATCCCAATAGGCCACGCTGCACCAATGGCTGCCGCTAAGTTGCAGGACATGCGCGCATAACGCGGCGAGTGGGGCCTGGTTGTGCCAGTTTTTCGCGTAGATGCGTTTGGCTTTCCATCCGGCGATCATGTCGGCCATGCCCTGCGCGACAGTTTCTACCAGTTGGGCGGGCATCGAATCACCGGCTGTTTTGTTATACAACGTCAATACGCCCAGGATGGTATCCGGCGCATCCGGCAGGTTGATCGGAAACGCGGCATAAGCATATAAGCCGGAGGCGTTAATTTCCTCGAAGACTAATGCATTCCCGTTGGCGCTGAGGGCGTTTTTATGGGCAAAGGCGGCGTGAGTCAGGGGGTGATCTTCCAGCGTGATGAGGGGGCCATTATCTGGCGGCCAATAACTTTTGACCGCTTCCGCCAGGGGTTCCAGGCGGTTCGCGCCGGGATACCAGTCCAGGATCAAGACGCGCTCAACCTTGATCGCATCGCGCAGGCGTTCCCCGATCTGGGCGAGAATACTGCCGAAATCCAGAGTGGTGGTCACGGCGGCGCTGGCTTCCAGGAGTGTGCTGAGTTCGGCCACCCGGCGGCGCGTTTCATCGAGCAAGCGGGTATTTTCCAGCGCGATAGCAGCGGAACCGGCCAGTGTTTCCAGGACGGCGAGGTCTTGTGTTGAAAATATTTTATCGCCCAGGGTGACGATTTCCAGCACGCCCAACAGGTTATCCAACGTGATCACCGGCACGAGGAGCAGCGAGCGCACCTTGTCGCCATAAATAGCGGTGTAGGTTGCTTTGATTTCCCCTGGTTGTGTTATATCCAGGATCAAATGCGATTGGGAATTTTGCGCCACCCAACCGATCAAGCCCTCACCTAACCGCATCCGCCGCCGCTTGTTCGGCGAAGCATAGAGGGGTGTATCAAAACGCGGCCCAACGGTAACGGTTTCGTATA
The DNA here is from genome assembly GCA_016929355.1 of Anaerolineae bacterium. Classification (GTDB taxonomy): domain Bacteria; phylum Chloroflexota; class Anaerolineae; order Aggregatilineales; family Aggregatilineaceae; genus JAFGJA01. The sequence continues at coordinate 4,539 of JAFGJA010000060.1, forward strand.
ATTCGCGCGTGTCCTTATCCACCAGGAATAATGACCCGGCCTGCCCATGTACCACTTCGCGGCTTGCTTCCAGGCTGACATTCACCACATCTTGATAGGTATTAGCCGCTGAAATCAAGGTTGAGGCGCGGTTCAGCGCTTGCAAGCGCAGGCGGTGCAGTTCGAGGGCATCACGGTTACTGTGCAGTTCAGAGAGATCGCTGACGACCATCACCGTAATCTGCCGTTGATCGCTGGGGTCGGATGTCACCGCGCGCGAGAGCAGCACCGGGATAATGCGCCCGCTTTGGGAATATAGGCTTTGATCAAACGGTTGTGTGCCGCGCCGTTTTTGCGTCAGACTCTCGATCAGTCGCGCGCTCTGATCGGGATGGAAGATTTTGCCGACGCTTTGCCCGTACAAGTCTTCGCGGGTGTAGCCGGTGAGCAGCAGCAAGCGGTTGTTGGCGTAGATGATTTTGGCTTCTTCATCGACCACAACCAAGCCTTCGCCCATCGTATCCAGCACCAACTGGCGGAAGGATTGTTCCGCTTTGGTTTGCGCTTCACTCGCGGCCAGATCGACTAACAGGCGCGCGTTTTTGACCACCATTGCGGCCTGACTGCTCAAGGAGTTGAGAATTTGCTGGGAGCGTTCGGAATCGGCAATGGTGTGATCGGACGTGGCAAGCGCCAATACACCGACGATATCATTGGTGGCGATGAGCGGCAGCAAGGTGATATACGCCAGACCGAAACGCTCAAATGCCTGGGCAAACATGCTCCCCCCGGCCAGATCATGCCAGTTCGCAACGGGCATATCGAGCATGGCCCGGCGGGTCAGCGCCGCATCCACCAGGGGATTTTGCGCAGACAGGATCGGCAGCTGCCTCTCCGGTGGTTTGACTCCGACACGCTGCAAGAAGTCCCCGGCGTCGGCTACGCCAGCAATGATCCCAATTGCCTGGTGGACCAGATAACGATTATCTTTGTCGATGGCGAGCAGCCATGCCAGATCACACGGCACAACGGCGAGTGTGGTGTAGACCATTTCCTCTGCTAACCGCAGATGATCCGGGACGGGTTCGGCAGGCGTGTTAATCAGGCGTTCCATACGCTGCAACAGGTCGGCAAAATGGATCGGTTTGGTCACATAATCCGCCGCCCCCGCGATCAGCCCTTCGCCGCGCGCTTCGGATGGGCTGCGGGCCGAGACTAAGATGACCGGGATGTTTTTAGTGGTCGGATTCAGATGTAAGCGGCGGCAGGTTTCGATGCCGTCCATATCGGGCATCATCACGTCCAGCAAAATAATATCGGGCCGGACTTCTTCGGCCAGGGCCAGGGCTTGTTGTCCCCGTGAAGCCGACACCGTATCATACCCAGCGTTTTGCATGACATCCGTCAACATCATGACAGCATCAGGCATGTCGTCAACAATCAGCACCTTGAACGTCATAAATCCCCACAATGTTTTATGTGACTGGACAGTGAGCGGAAACGGGGTGGATGTCCCCACATTACGCTAATTATACCCAAAACTGGTCAGAGTAGGAATCACTATGCTGACGGGGCTTCGCGTTCCCGCGTCACATCATGTAAAATTCCTGTACAATAAAGATGTTTAGTGAGTGCAACGGTCAGACGAATCAACACCGCCAGCGTCACGGGGAGGGTTTTTGTGTCCGAATCGCAGGTATTCCAGTTTCCGCGCGCCTATTTTGGTACGTTGGTTGATGATGCCGGCCAACCACAAACCAGCAGTAGCGGGCCGCGCATCATCGCACAAACGCCCGGTATCACCCGGACCCAGATCGCGGAATGTGTGCGGTTGGCTAAACTTCCACCGCCCGCCCCGGCGGAGAGCGCGGTTGAAATGCCGGGCGCTTTAGGGTTATTTCGCGGCGAAACCATTGATTTCATCCTGACCAAAGCGCAGTACAATGACGCGAACGCGCCGCAGATTATGTATATCCTTGTCCCGCTCTCGTCGCTGCGGCAGTTGGGCGGCAATATCCTCACTTTCTGGTCCCTGGGCATGATGGATATGCCCGCCTTTACGACGACCAAAAACAACCTTGTGCCGTTCGAACTCCGCGCCCCCCAACCGCCAACGCCCGAAGAACAGGGCGATTCCATGATGGATTTGCTGCTGTACTGCCAGGATTCGTTTAAGACCGTCGAAGCGATTCTCGCGGCTTTAGTGCAGGGGTGGCCGTTGGCGATTGTCAACAGCCCGGTGTCGCTGGAAAAACGCCTGAAGTTCGTGCAGGGGCTTTTGAGCCTGCTGCCGATCCCGGCGCGCGTGGGAATCACGTTTGTGACTCATGTTCGCGATCCGCAGATGGCGAATGCGCAGATCAAGTTTATGTCTGGTCCGGCGAACCTGGATCACCATCTGGTTTACGATTGGGGGAATGGCAAGCTGTTATCCCCCACGCCGGATGATTCGTACAGCCGGTATATCGTCGCCCAACTGCGGCTTGATCCGTCATTGGTGGTCAGCCAAACCGCGCAGCTATCGCGCACGGCGGTGTGGCGGGCGATGCACCGCGAAAATTTGGGCAAGGCGTTGGCCTGGGTATCGCGCCGGGCGGCGGTGGATCAGGCGGTGCAGGATGGGCAACCGGCGGATCGGGAAACCGTCGCGGCTATTTTACGCGAAGACCCGACGCTCTCCGATGAGTTGCGGTTGGTGTATGTGCGGCATTTGCTGGCGTTTGCCATTGCGTTGAATGAGCCGGATTCCGCCGATGTGATCCCAACGGTGAGTATCACCAACAACGTGATCGCCCAGTCTGTGATCGACCAACTGCGCGCGGCGCTGCAAAACCAGCAGGCGAAAGTCGTCTATGAGTTATTGGAAGGCTGGCTGCTGCGTGTGCCCGAAGCGGCGGCGCTGAATTGGCATTCGCTGCTGCACGGGGCGGCCAAGTTTCGTTTGCAAGAATTGCTCAAAGCGGGGCAGGCGCAGCCCGCGATGGATTTTATTAACCATGTTCACAATGCCCCGTCTGCGCTGCGCTTGCGCGAAGTCACGCCCGATCTGGTCCGGCAGTCGTTCAGCGCGGCGCGGGCCAATGCCAAATTTGCGCAGTTGGTGCTGCTCACCGCCATCGACGTGTTACCGGCGGGTGAGTTGTATCGCGTGCTGGGTGATCCGCAGTTTCGCCAGCATTTGCCCGCTAAACTGCAAGCCACGCTGACCTACCTGGAACCCCAACCGCGTGAACCGATTCCGCCGCGCGTGCTGGCAGAAGGGGCGGCGGCGTTAGGACCGGAATACAGTACCTTGTTTCTGGTGCGATTGGTCGAATGGGCGATCTATCTCGAACGGCCCCAATTGATTGATTCGGCAGGTCTGGAAGCGGTTTTCAAAATTTCACAAACCAATAAGTGTCACCAGTTCCGCCCCCTGATTCAGCAAATTGTGGATGATCTGAGCGTGGTCGAAACCATCGATGCGTTGGAACCACCCGGCGCGCGCATCCTCGTGCAACTGCTCCTGCAAATCGAAGAATACGATCTGACGGTGGCCCAACTGGAATTTTATCAGAATGTGGTGTTTGGCCCGGAACAGTTAGCCGAATTCACGCGGCTGGCCGGGGAAGTGTTCGAACAAATCAAACTCCCGGCTCCCAAGTTGGCCGAAGCGTTATCATACCTGGAAGGGACACAAATCCGGCCCGAACCGCGCGCCATGATTTATAACGGCGTGTTGAATAACCAGCAGTGGGCCGCCAAACCGCCCGGCCAACCGCAGCCCACCGGCAGTACGCAGGGGTTGGACTATGCGCTGCGGCGGCTGACCACGATGATCTTTAACGATTATGCGTTGATCGCGACGATTGGCACGGAAAGCGCTCTCCGTTTATTGGGACGCCATGCTCGTTCGCTGAATGCGCTTGATACGCTCCGCGTCGCGGCGGCGCTGGTCGATCATGCGCTGCACTTGGGACAGGGCGGCGAAAC
>JAFGJA010000504.1 GCA_016929355.1 Anaerolineae bacterium
GCCGTGCGTCAGTTCCGCGCCAAAATAGGCGAAAATACCACTATCGCGCGGCTGGATCGTGAGCGTGGGCACAGCCGGAATCGAAGCGATCAGCGCTAATCCGGCCAGGATGAGAAGCCGGATAACAAGGCTTCGCCACGCGGTACGGTTGGCGATACGGGTATCCTGTGCTTGCATCATGCGGTTGTCTGAACACCTCACCCCCCGGTCCCCTCTCCAAGTTTGGCGAGGGGGAGTCAGGTCAACTGTTTAAGCTTACAGAAAAGATGAGTTTTACCTTTACACGGACGCGAACTAATCTGCTACCGGATCCGTCTGTAAATAATCCGCTACCATTGCCGCGATCACGCGATAGCCTGCCGGGGCGGGATGACCGTCCGGCGTGGTGAGATACATCGCTTCGCCCTGCACCAGATGATCTTGCAAGGGCAGTAAACTATCCACGTACTCGATCCCCCGTTCATCCATAAACCCCATCAGGGCCGCGCGCGTCTCATTTTCCATATCAACCAACTGCTGATACATAGGATCAAGCGGGGGAGCGATCAACGGGGCATACGCGAGTTCTTTAGTCGGGACCAGGACCACGATCAAGCGTTTATCCGCCGCGTTCACCAAATCCGCGATCTGCCCCAGCATCACCTGCGAGATGCGCAGCCCTTCGGCAATGCGCGGATCATCCAGGTTGACGCCGATCAAACGGTACTGCGGCAGTAAAATCGTGCTGTTGGTATCGCCGGTATAGCGCAGCCGCTCCATATTCGTATAGGTCCGCTCGCTCTGATCCGCAATCGACTCGCGCGCTTGGGTCAGGCTGTTCACCAATGTTTCGTCGCGGAATTCGTAATAGGGTTCGAAGGTGTAGGCCATATTGTACGCGCCATAGAAATCATTGCCAAAGTAGAAGCCCACCAGGATCGTATCGGGATCGAACTGCGCCAGCGCATCGCCGGTCAGCACCCAATAATGCACCGGACCATACCCCGGCATCCCCATGTTATAGACCGTTTGCCCGGTCAACTCGGCCAGCACGCTCGGCCATGCCTTATCGCGCGGCGCGTTAGCGCTCCACGTTTGCGAATCGCCAAGCGTCACCATATCCGCGTGATCGGGCACGCTGTCGTTACGGAAACCAAGCGCATCATGCCCGCCCGTATTCGGCGGGATGACCTGCCCCAGGCGCGGATCGGGAGCCATGTGGCGCAGCGCTTCATCTTCCTGCGCCCACAGAGAGCGAGGTGGATCGTAAAAATGATCGACTACCGGGGGTGAGGCCGCCGCCCCGATGCCGATCACGGCTGCGATCAGGACCGGCAGCTTGCGGATCAGCAGCGACACCAGCAAAATTCCCGCGCCAATGATCAGCGCCGACACCTGATACACACCCAGTCCCGCCGCCGAATCCGGCAGCAAATCCGCCGCCAGCGCCAGAATGATCAGGCTGATCCCGCTTGAAGCGAGGAGAATCCGCAGGGGATGGACACTAAAGCGCGAAGGATTGGCATTATGAGGTTGCGCATCGGTTGTCAAACGAATTTTCTCCTTCGAAAATAAAACCCATTTCACCACAGAGACACCGAGATCACAGAGAAAAACGAGGTTAAAGGCAAAAGCGATTCACCGCAAAAGTGCTTAGAGATATGTTTCTTGAAACCGGTCCGCTCGCTGTTTACCCCATCCCTATCATGGTGATTCCCCCTCCATGCTTGCGGGGCGGAGCCGGGGGGAGGTGTTCCGCCGCAAGACCATCCCCGGCAGCGTGCGAATCTCGCGCAGGCCGAGCAGCACGCCCGCGATCACGAACGTGACCGCGCCCGCCCCCGCCAGCACAAACACGCGCAGCGCCGTTTTGATCGTCCCGGCATCGTGAAAATGGATCGCGCCCAATAACGCATCGATCACCAGGACCGCCCCCGCCATGATCGCCGTTGCGCCAATGGTGCGTAATGTGGTGGTGAGCAGTTCGTTTTCCCGGATGCCGTGCCACCGCCGCCGCAAGATCACCAGCAGCAGCACCAATTCGACCAAAAATGTCGCCGTATAACCGAGCGCCAAACCACCCACGCCCGCAATCCCGGACACCTGCGTTATGTGATCCATGCGCGCGCCCATGAGCGTATTCCAGCCCGCCGCGTAATCGCCGCTCGCGTATTGGTGGCCCCACTGCGTAAACGCGACCTGCACCGTATCATCAAAGCGGTTCACATACGCCAGATACAGCCCGCCGACAATCAGCACATTCACCCCCGCCGCAATGATCGCCGTCCAGAGCGGCGTATACGTGTCTTTGTCCGCGTAAAAACTGCGCGCGATGACCTCGTGCAAGCTCTGGAAAATGATCCCGAACGCGAAAAATTGCAGCGCGCCGTAGACCAGCGTGCTATCGTCCGCATCAAACGCCCCGCGCTCCAATAAGCTGATCATCGGTTTGCCGATCAGGATCAGCCCAACGGCGGCGGGGATCGTGGCGATCAGGATGAAACGCAGCGCCCCAACCATCGCGCCCCGTTTTTTGTCCACGTCCCCGATCTCACTGAACGCGGCCAGCGTCGGGAACACGACAAACCCCATCGCGGACCCGATCAGCGTTTCGGGGATGTTCATCAGGCGGTAGCCCCAATCAAACGCGGCCACTGCGCCACTACCCATCCGTGAGGCGATGTTATTGAACACAATCGTATTGAACGTCACGACAAATAATCCGGCTACACGCGGCAGCATCAACACAATCACGCGCCGCAGATCAGGATCGCGCCAGCCTAAGCGCAGCGTCCAGCGCATTTTGTAGCGGATCAAACCGGGAATCTGAATCCCCAGGTGCATGAAAGAACCAATCACCGCCCCCCACGCGATTCCGTATACGTCGAACGGGCCGATCAGGAAAATGACGCCGAACAGAATCCCCAC
>JAFGJA010000505.1 GCA_016929355.1 Anaerolineae bacterium
ATCTCGAAATTTCCATCCCGGTCGGATTGGAAGATGATCTTGCTCCCATCCGGCGACCAGACCGGATTCAGATCGTCATCCGTGTCGGCGGTGTGCTGCGTCTGCCCTGATCCATCGGCGGCGCTCATCGAGAAGATTTCGAGATCGCCATCCCGATCCGAGGCAAACGCGATGCGTGTGCCATCCGGCGACCATGCGGGATAATCATCGTAGGCGGGATTATTCGTCAGATTTAGCGGATTCAGGCCGTTGGCTTGCATCGAATAAATTTCAGGATTCCCGTCCCGCATAGAGGTAAACGCGATCCGTGTGCCATCCGGCGACCACGTCGGCCACGTATTGCCACCAGTGGGATCATTCGTGAGATTGGCCGCGCCAAATTGGTTGGCGACATAGATGTCGCTGCCATCCGAGAACGCGACGCGCGTGCCATCCGGTGACCAGACCAGCCGGTTATCCGGCCCTGCCGCGATATTGTTGCCGATGCTAGTCTGATTGACGCCGCTCACCTGCATGGCTTGCGGGGTCAGGAAGCCTTCATACCCGGAGAGGAACATCAGCAAAAGGCCGGGCAGATTGGGGCGTGTGCCTGGGGCAAGTTGGGCATCCAGAATCGGCCAGGGTTCGACCCAGTAATCGCCCGGTTCGCCCTCGGCGGTCCAGCCGGACATGCCATCCCAACGCCGGACTTCCCACCACCAGTAATTCGCCACACACTGCGGCCCGCCGATCACGCTGAAGACTTCGCCATCGGCCAGCACCCCGGCGATTGTCGCGCTTGTATTGGGGCTGGTGCGCAAATTATTGCCTGTGCCATCCGTTACGACGACGCGCGCACTCTGCCCAACGGTCAAACGCGGGGTGGGGGCTGTGCCGCAGGTGGTTTGCGCGGCGACATGCGTTACCGGACTCGCTGGCAGCGCCGCCGCGATCAGCGTCACAATCAGCGCGATTACCATTAACGTTAATCGTTTGTTGCTCATGTAAAATTTTCCCTCCTGAAAACAAAAATCCACGCTTGTATTGTCGCATGGATGTGCAGAGGTTTACAAGCGCGCGGCGGGCAATATCAATACTCATTCAGCGCCGCCAGAATGACGGGCATCGACTCGCGCCAGCAGGGGGGCTGATCCTCCGAAACTTCGAACGCCAACCGCCGCCCATCCGGTGCGCCTGCTTCGATTCGCCGCCAGATTTCCTCTTTCAATTGTTCGGGCGGTAATTCGTAACAACTGAGATTGATATGCGCCCAGAACAGCTTATCCGGCCACGCGGCGCGCGCTTCGGCCAAAGACATATCGCCTTCGGGCGGCGGCGTGAGCGACTCGATCATGTCGAACGGCGCGCGAGCAACGAGGTCTTTCACCGAGGCCAATTTGCCATCATAATGCACGCCGACGACTTTCCCCGCGTCGTGAAACAGTTCCATCGTCTCTTCGTAGACGGGCAGCAAAAATTCAGCATAACGCCGGGGGCCGAGTGTTTCCGCCGTGAAATTTTCGACAATGTTGATATAGCGCCCCGGTCCCGCCGCCACGATTGCGGCAAGCTGGCGGAATTTGACCAGCAGCGCGTCGTATAAGCGGCGCACCTCGTCTTCGTATTCGTACAGGTGCAGCGCGAAATTGCCCAATCCGGCGTAATCGACCAGCATGGTTTGCAATGGCGTGCGGCCCATGCGCGGCACGGTGATCATATATGGGGGCAGCGCGTCCGCCTGCGCGGTGAACGATTCGTATGCCGGGGCGTAATCCGTATGCTCAACAATGTAGGTCATGACGCGGTAATCGTCGGGCGTTTCGAGAAAATATTTTTGATGCCAGTTTTGTGTCCACGTCGCGCTGATCTCGCCAACGGGCGTGCGCCAGATTTGGCGCGTCTGGGGTGTGTCATTCGTGGTGATCGTTTCGTCGATTACGTCTATATCGCGGTAAGTGGTTGTCCAGGTGGGGATGAAGCGCAGCACGCCCAGGCCATCCGCGAACATCTGTTGAATGACCGGATCGGACCAATCAGACGGAATCTTGTTGGCGTAAGTTGTATAAGGGATGGCAGCGGGTCGTTCTCCTGCCCAAAACGCAGCCAGTCGTTCACGAATAGGGGTCATTTTTCTTCCTTTTCGGGACCAAAGCTAAATAAAAGATTCCGGCAATTATAACAGGCGCGCGCGTCCGGCTCATTAATCATGCCGCAGTGAGGGCATGTCTGGTAATCGCCTTCCCAGAGGCGCTGCGCGTCATCCACCGCGCCGGACGGGGGTTTTTGCCGGAAGATGGTCGGGTCTGGTTTACGGATGATGAATTCGGTCAGGATCAGCAGGCCGAGGACGGTCACGGATGAGGCCGTTAACCAGAAGCCCGCGCCAATCGATCCATTTTTGAGCGGTGACTTCTCAGCTAATTCCTCGCCAAAGTTGATGTAGAAATGGCCTAAGGTGAGCATGGCCGCGATCCAGGCCACCGCCGCCAGGATGCGAAATTCAACCGGCTGCACGAGGATGCCGGTGAAGCCGCGCAGCAGACCCGCGAAGAGGTCCGGCCACAGCAGCCATAACACGATTAACGGTTGGCCGATCAGATGCGGATCACGATCCGCCAGCATATCCAGACTGCGATCCAGCAGATGAAAGAGGGTTTGCGGATCGCTTGCGGGATGGTCCGGGTTCCACCATATCAGGAAAAATCCGGCGAGTACGGCCCAGGCCGCGATAAACTGCACGATATAGACCGCGCGGAAATACGGATCGAGATTATGGTCACGGTTGCGCCAGTCAAACACGGGTCATCCTCCCTGGAAACTCACGATCATCTCTTAGCATACTGGCAAACGCCATCCGGCGCACGCGCTAATCACTTGTGTTGATTCTGCTATAATTGACATAGCGTTGATATTGAAATAAAATGAAACAGCTTCTAAAGATTTACTTTAGCGGAATGGTAATCTAACCCTTTTGAACAGGAGAATGTTCTATGCCATTAACCGAAGCCTATCAAGTACCTGGGGAGCCGATTTTTGTGTTTGCAATTACGGGTCAAATTGTTGTGCCGCAAGACCCGCAGCAAGCTTCTGAGAAATTTTTTGAGATGACGAAAGATGCAGAAGGGAAAATTCACCGGATTCTGGATTTTTCGCAGGCGGAGATTCATTTTTCGGACGTTGCATTAGGGCTGCAAAACGATGTGGCGATGCAGATGGAACAGGTTGTCAATTACATGGTGGGCACTGATGAGTTAGTCGCGTTTGCGGCAGAGGCGGCCAAGCAAGATCAGTTTGGTGGGTTGGATGTAAAACTCTTTACCTCGCGTGATGATGCCATCGCCGCCGCGCGCGCCGGCATAAATTCATAATACCGGATAGCCGCGCGCAAAATCAAACACGGAAGCCTCCCACCGGAGGCTTCTTTTTATGAGTATGGTAAGGGTATCCTATTAGTACAACATTAAAGTGACTTGCTGGCAAGGTTAATGTATTTTAATATGAAATTTACATGTTTTAAGGGATGGGTCCTAGCCTGGCTATCCCTGGTGAGAAAGGAATTGCGTTATGAATCAGCCACTCGCTTTGACTTTTCACGCTGAATACCGGTGTTTAACTCGGAATCTGACCGAGGATGAACTACGCTACGCGATTCGCTATGGCGATCAGCATCATAATGCCGGTGCATTGACCTATTTTTTAGGCAAACGCCATATCCCCTCGAAAGACAGAAAAGATCAACGCATTGCTCAACTGGAAGGGTTACACGTCGTAACCGTTAGAGAAGGTGAGGTCATTGTGGTGATTACAGCCTACCGGAATCGGGATGGCTATAAAGAATTCCGTAGCAGGTCAAAGTACGATCTCTCACCCCGCACGTCCCGTAAGCTAAGTTTACTGGCGCGTGCGGAAGAACACGTCTAGCCAAAACTAGTTGTGAAATAAGCGGATAGCCAGGATAGGATGCATCCGTTAAGGTGTGTTTAAAGCCAACCAGCGCGTGACCGTCGCTTCGGCCAGCGCGTGAGTTGCATCAATGCGCGCGAACGGGGTCTCGACCTGATCGCTGACCACATTCAGATCGGTGCAGGCGATGATCGCTGTATCCACGCCCGCCGCCGCGATCTGTTCCGTCAGCGCGCGCCAACGATCCACGCGATCCGGGGCGTTAGCATGAATCGCAAAAATTAACTCGTCGGTTTCGCGCGTCCACTCCTGCACAATCTCCGCGCTGGTTGCCGCCAGCCGCGCTTGATACAGCCCCGCATTAAGCGTAAATACTGTCCCGATGATCGTTAATTTTTTAGTATTTCCTCCGATTTTCTTCTCGTTCTTGTCCTTTTCTCCCTCTGCGTTTTCCGCGTTCTCTGCGGTTATATGACTTTGATTTTCTAGCGCGCGGATCGCTTTTTCGGCGGCGATGTCGATCATATTCAAAAGCGGCACAGCAATGCATTGCACCAGATCAGCATAATAGATGTGCGCCGTATTGCACGGCATGGCGATAAAATCCACGCCCGCCGCTTCGAGTCGTTGCAGTCCCGCGCAGATCATATCGCTCACCGCATGGTGATCAGTGGATGCTTCATCGATGCGGAACGGCGTCGGCAGCGAGTAGATCAGCATGTGCGGGAATTCTTCTTCGTGGACGGGCGCGTATTGGCGGTGACATTCGTCAATGACCATGTTCACGAAGGGCGCGGTGCTGTACGGTCCCATGCCCGCGAGGATGCCAATGGTGGGGGAATTGGGCATAGCTGTTAGTCCTTCTCTCGTTGATCCATGATAGTTACACCGTCGTATTCAAGCCAACGTAATAACGTTCCAAGTCCGTCTCTCGTGCTTTTGAACGCTGAAACAGGCAGAATGTACAG
>JAFGJA010000506.1 GCA_016929355.1 Anaerolineae bacterium
AACCAATGTGTTCGCCCTGGGCCGACACGTTGGTCGGCCCCTACATTGTGCGCGTTTGAATTGTTTTCTCCATTAGAGCGTGTATGGAAAGGGCAAATCCAAACCCCCATCCCCCGCAAGCATGGGAAGGGAGAAGAATCCCTGTTGGGAAGTCCCTCCCTGCCTGCGGGGTGGGGTCAAACGGCTTGCCGCACACGCACTTACTGGCTCCTACCGGCTGCCGTTCCCGGCGGTTGCTTCATCCGGGGCTTGCGAATCGGCAGCAGATGATTCGTTGGATCGAGTTTCGGGTGATGGGGCGCACCCATCATCATAGCCCACGGCAAAAACCGGTGGCGGCGAATCATGAGCCAGCAGAAAATCGCGCGCGGCATCGCGTGACTCAAAGGCGCGAAACAATTCGTGCCCTGAAATGCGATTCAGGATGTCAGCCTGGACACGGCCTTGAAAATTGGGGTTAATGAGGGCGGTTCGTCCCCGGCGCGGGTGTTCGGGAATGCGGCTGTCATAGTAGATATACGGGACGGACTCGGTGATGGTTTGAACGTTTGATAGGTCCCATATCGTGTGGATTAACCGGCTGGCGGCATCGAGAATAAAACGCCATTCTTCGACAAAAACCTGCATATCGCTTTCGGTGATGGGTTCGCCCCCGCTCGCCAGCAGAATACGCTGTGGGATCATCCAGGTTATTTCGATTGACATGATGCGTTTCTCCCCAGATTGTATTGGTGCATCATTGTGCCTTTATTTAGCATACAGTATTTCTTCATATTTGTAAAAGGAGTGAACCTCGGTGTCGGACTCAGTTAAACGGATTAATCATGTGGCGCTGGTGGTCGAAGACCTGGCAACCGCGCTCACGTTCTGGCGTGATGCCCTGGGTTTGCCGGTTGGTCATACCGAATCCAATCCGGCGGAAGACGTGGATATTGCCTTTTTGCCGGTGGGTGATAGCGAAATCGAATTGCTCAAACCGACGGACCCTGAAAGCGGCATTGGTAAATATCTGGCGAAAAAAGGCCAGGGCATTCACCATATTTGCCTCGAAGTGACGGATATTGAGGCGACAATCCAACGTCTGACGGGGCATGGCTTCGAGATGATCAACGAGACACCGCGCATCAGGCCGGATGGCACGCGCTATGCGTTTGTGCATCCCAAGAGCGCCTTTGGTGTGCTGGTTGAGCTATACGAAGCGTGATATTTTCCCCGACGTAAGTCCCTTGTAAATAGAAAAAGGGACTACACTATATGTTATACTCCAAAACTTGCCGAAATATAACGGCGAGTTTTGTTTTGATTATATTTACGTTTGGTGGGCGGCGGTAGTTTCAAGCGCTGCTAAAGCAAAAGGATGGTGATGCACGCCAGGGCTGCGGCCAACAATGCGCCCAGGACCAGGCTAACAATGAGCAAAACCTGCCAGAAGGGAATGTGCAAACCCCGCTTGGAGCCGGAGGCTGATTCATAGGGGGCGCGGTGGGCGGTATGGTATTCGCCGTATTCGCCGCGTTTCATGCGGTCCCGGTAGTGGGTAGGGCTGCGTCCGTAAACTGCATCCCGATCATAGTTGGCCCGGCGGGGGTACTGGCCCCGTGCGCGGGCGCGGTTGACCGAAGACGACCACTGTTCGCCATCCTGCCAATTCTCCGGCGCATCGGCGCGTTCTTGCTGGCGCGTGCGTTCGTGATCCACATATCCGGCGGCGTAATCTTCGATGTCCGCGCCATCATCGTAAAAATCTTCTTCGTCGGCGGCAGCCCAGGCGTCATCCTGCTCACCCCGGCTTTGGCGGCGGCGGCGATAGGAAGGTGGTTCGTAAAGTGGGCCGGGATCGTAGTCGTCGTTTGTCATGGTCAGGTGATCCAAACTCAATGGGTCGGTGATTCTAGTGTACTCGTAATTGCGCGCGGGGCCAATCAAATGATAGATCAGGGGTGTATTGCACGAAAGTTCATGTCGGGGAGCACCGATGTGTGTTCCCAGTAATGACCTGGCACGTTTACCTCACCCCCAGCCCCCTCTCCATGCGATGGCGAGGGGGAGTCCGGCGTGCGGTCAAGTCCCCTCTGCACCGGATGGGGCGGGGTAAAGCCATAAGGTGTTACCGGATTTAAATGTTAAATTGCATGAGTCGCGCCGGGCGGACACGCTACGAACCTCGGTTCGCGTTCGCCTCTACTCTCCCTCAACCAACAAGGCCACCGCCTGCGCGGGATCGATCTCGCGCGCGACCATGCGATCCACCAGCGCGGCGACTTCTGCCGGAGTCCGTTCGGCGATCAGGCGGCGCAGCAGTTCATCCCGCAAACGGGCGGCGAATTCTGCTTCCAGGCGCAGCCGTTCCCGATCCGCCAACATGCCCGACTCGTGCAAATGGGCACGGTGCTGCTCAATCGCGTCGATCACGGCGTCGATGCCCTGGTGTTCGAGGGCAATCGTTTCCAGGATGGGGACCGGCCAAAAATCGTATTCGGGCGCGTCTTGCGCTGTATCTTGCGCTGTATCTTGCTGTGGCGCGTCCTGCTGGATCATGAATTCCCCGTGATGGCGGATCGTGCGGAAGCGGTGGCCGAGTTCGAGCATGGCGCGTAGGGCGCGCACGGTATTTTGCACGCCGGGGCGATCTGCTTTATTGACCACCAGAATATCCGCAATTTCCAGAATCCCCGCCTTGATCGCCTGCACATCATCGCCCATGCCCGGCGCATCGATCACGATGGTGGTGTACGCGGTGCGTGCGATGTCAACTTCGCTCTGACCTGCACCCACCGTTTCGATCAGGATCACGTCGAAGCCCGCCGCATCCATTACACGCACCACATCGCTCGTTGTGGCCGCGAGTCCGCCCAGGCTGCCGCGATTCGCCATGCTGCGGATAAACACGCCGCGATCCCCGGTCAGATCGTTCATGCGAATCCGGTCCCCTAAGACCGCGCCGCCGCTAAAGGGGCTAGTCGGATCAACGGCCACAATCCCGACGGTTTGATCGCGGGAACGCAGGGCGCGCGCGATAGCGTTAACCAATGTCGATTTGCCCGTGCCGGGTGCGCCGGTCACGCCGACGAGATAGGCGCGTCCGGTGTGCGGGTAGAGTTGGGCGAGGGCGGTTTGGGCGTCCGGTGTGCGATTTTCCACGCGCGTGATCAGACGGGCGAGCGCGCGGCGATCTCCGTTCAGTACGTTCTGGATGAGGGTAGTAGTGTCCGTGTTGCGGCGCGTCATACGGCTTGACCCTCACCCCCCAGTTCCCTCTCCAAACACGGAGGGGGGGAGTCAGGTCGAGTGGTGATTCCCCCTCTCCATAGGGTGGGGAGGGGGT
>JAFGJA010000507.1 GCA_016929355.1 Anaerolineae bacterium
ACACTCAGCAGCGCCACCCCCGCGATCCCGGCGATCCCCACGACGAACGGCCAATCGGCGTTTTGCGCGTAGAGGATGCCTGCCACATTCGGCCCGATCAGTGAGGCCAGTCCCGCCAGCGTTTCGACCAGCCCAAAGGCCATGCCGCGCTGGTGATCCGGCACAAGTTGGCCGACCACGCCGGAGGCCAGGGGCCGCATCGTATAATACGCGCCGAGCATAAAGACCGCGATCACGACCACACCCGGCGATCCGGTCAGCAGCAGCAGCGCAAACGATCCCAACACGATCAGCAGACTGCTCAGGAAGCCGCGCCACACCGCCAAACGGCCCAATACCAGGCTAAAAATCATTGTGCCAAATGCATTGATCGAACCAAATGTTCCGATGGTTGTCCGTGAAAAATGGTAGACCTCTTCGAGATACTGTGATGAAAGCGGTTGGCCGATCATGACAACGGTAAAACCCAGCGTCGTTAGCCCAAAAGCCAGCATAACCGGTTTTTGCCGCAGCAATGCGCCGTAATCCGTCCCGCGTTCGGGTAGTTCTGCTGCCGGGTAAATGCTGGTTTTGAAGATCGCCAATGTGCTGAGTAAAAACCAACCCACGCTGATCAGGAAGACCGCGCGCAGCCCCACCTGATCCCCAATCCAGCCGCCAATGGCCGGGGTGATCAGGATGCCCAACGAATACGCCGCCCACATCAACGTGAGCGAAGTCTGAATCGGTAAGTCGGGGCGGCAGGTGGGATCGTGCTGCTTGGCCTGCACCATGTACAGATTGGAGATCGGGATCGCCAATGCGGAAGCCCCATACACCAGGAAGCCCGGCGCAGCCCAGCGCCAATCGGGAGCAATCGCAATGAGCAGCACGCCCGCGAAACCGAGAAACCAACCCGGCAGCATCATCTTGCGCGCGCCGAGGCGATCCGCCAGAATCCCCGCCGGGAGAATGACCAATAAGCGCCCCAGACCCCACATTCCCAGAACGATGCCCGCCTGATCGGGCGTTGCACCCAACGATTTAACGTATAACGGCTGGATGAACATCCACAGCCCTTCACCGATCCCCCAGATTGTATAGGAGATCAACACCCATTGCGTATCGCGTCCGATGTCATGCCACAATGACCGCATAGAGGTTAACTTAGTCGCTCCGATAAAAATTGCCAGACCAACGCATAAGCGGCTTCACGCTCGATCTCCTGCGTCACCACATGATCGCTGCGTTCCAGCACATGTTGCACCAAATCCGTACTGCGCACCCCGTCCGCAACTTGTTTCATGTTCTCAAACGGGACCGTTTGATCGGCGCGTGAGTAGATCAACTGCAACGGCACGGTGATCTCGCCCAGGTGCGCGCGGACCTCTTGCATCAGGTCGTACAACTGCGCTGCTGATGCGGTGGGCCGCACATCATCATAAGCCACGCGCCCGTAATCGTCGCGCCCCATCGCGCGCTGAATGTCGCGCACGCGCGCATCCAGATCGCCGGGGTTGATGGCGATGAAGCGCCGGACATATTTGATAAACCGCGCATAAGGCATCAAGGGATTATCTACGTACAACGGAGCCGCGATCACGACTGCGCCATCAACCAACCCCGCCGCCGCCACGCGCAGACTCAGCAAACCGCCCATCGACAGCCCCACCGCGAACACTTTGCGGCAGCGCTGGCGCAGCAATAGCACACCATCGCGCACGTTATCGTACCAATCTAGCCAATGCTGTGTGCGCATCCGGTCCGGCGTGAGGCCGTGCCCGGCCAGACGCGGCGCATACACGGTCAGGCCGCGTTCATTCAGATGTTCACCTAACCAGCGCATTTCCTCCGGTGACGCCGTGAAACCATGCACACAGACACAGCCCACGTCGCCCTGTTCACCCTGACCATCCAGCAAAAACGGTTCTGCCCCGCGTCGTACCGGCGGGATCGAAGAAGTTGTATTTACTGCCATCCGCTTTCCTCTATCATGAATTTTTGTCGAGTCTACCACGCCGGAGCCTATTCAGCACAGGGTATATATTAGGCACACAGCCGCAATCATTGCTATACTGCACACAGAGTGTTGTTATATGGCCTGTATCCCAAAAAAGAGAAATCTGATGAGACACCCATCCTTGTTCAAACTGATCACAGTATCGATTATGGGCGCGCTGCTGGTTGGAACATCCGCCGCACTGCCTGCCGTGACCGCGCAAGATGCCGTTTTTCCGCTACCCGCGCCGCTCTATATGCTGGACAGCGCCCATACCTTGCTGCGGATTGATCCCGCAACCGGCGAACAGGTAGCGATTTCCAGTTCGACGCAGCCGGTGGCGGATTTTGCTATTGCGCCGGATGGAGAGTGGTACGCCTATCGCACCCTGGATAGTGTCCTGGTCATCAGCGATTTTACGACAGGTAGCGGCTACGTTCTGCAATTTGATGTGCCCGCCCCGTCCCGCAGCACCGCCCAGACGATCAGTTGGTCGCCGGATGCTGCACGATTGGCCTATATCGTTTCCGGCGGCCTGCGTATTGCCAATCTGGGCGCGGGCGAGTATGGCGAAAGCCAGTTTAGCGATGTATCCGGCGCTTGGACCACATTCTATTGGCAGGATGTCCGCACCGTGATCGCCCGCGATGAGCAGGGCAACACGACGCGCCTTAGCCTGGATGCTAACGGCGCATGGTTCGCAGAGGCCGCGCCCGGTCTGCCTGCCAGCGTCACGCCAGTGATTCCCTCGTATCTGACGCCGGAGGGGGTGGTATTCAATAACAGCACGCTTATTCCGGGGACGGCGGGTATTCTGACGTATGCCTGGGGGCCACTGCCGCCGCCCGTCGCCGAAACGCTTGATTTGCCCGCCGATCTATTTTACCTGATGGCCGATGAGCATGGCCTGATGCAGCTCTGGCAGGTGTCGTCCGGCGCTGCGCCAGTGCAGTGGACCACCGAACCGGCAGGCGTGATCGCCTATGCGCTTTCTCCGGTCAATACACAGATCGCGTATGCCACGCCGACGCAATTGGTGATCACGGATATAACCGGTGATCCGGCTGCCGCGCGGACGGTGGCGACCATCGAAACGAAAAATCGCGGCGCAGGTATCAGTTGGAGTCCAGAGGGATCACAGATCGCCTATCACGATACGGTAGGTGTGTGGGTGGTTCCGGCGAGCGGCGCTTATGCGGCTCGTTTGGTGCGCGCGCATGAAGTGCCCGATGCCAATTCTACTGAGATGATGAACGTGCAGGTGTTCATGAATCCGCGCTGGAGTCCTGATGGTTCACAACTGCTGGTCACGATTGGCTTGTGGGAAGGCAGCCAGCAGGGATTGCTCAATACTGCCACCGGCGAACTGACCCCGCTCAATGCGCTTAACATCGGGCGGGCGCAGTGGACGCGCGCCGGGCAGATCGTCGGCTGGTCGAGTTCCCTGGGCTACGAATCGCCGGGCCTGTTTTTGATCGATCCTGTCGCGCCGGATTCGCGTGCGGTTGATCTGGTTGATCCGGGCACGCCGGTTTTGGACATGACGCAAACATTGGAAGGCAGCGTGTATATTGTGCGCGCCAACAGCGCCGAGATGGGGCCGGACTTTGTGCGGTTGCAATCAACCGATCTGATCGGTGGCGCGTTTGCGCCTGAATTCGCGGATGCGCCCGGTGGCTATGTGTCGCTGCCGCAATTGTACGCGGCGGAAACGTCTGCCGGTACTGCCACATTTGTCGCGGGCTTGCGTAATATGATCTACGATGAGCAAGGCTTCGCCCTCGGTGATCTGGTGATCCTCGATCTGGGTCGCGCGCCGGGCGGGGCGATTGTCACGCCGGTGCAATTGCACACGCCGGGGCCGGTGTCGAATGTGCAGTGGGGGCGGTAGGCGTCAGGAAAATGACGGTATACGGTGTAATTGGTGAAGATGTGTAGAGTGGCCCCTGGGGTCGCATTGAACTTTTTATTCGGTAACGCTTGTTGGTTTACCCCTCCCCCTGCCCCCCTCCCGTGGAGAGGGGGAATTGTGCGTGCCCTGACTTCCCCTCTCCATCGCATGGAGAGTGGGCTGGGGGGTTAGGTAAAACGAAAGGAAATCCCATGACCGAACGAATTCTGGTCGTTGAAGATGAAGAACGGATCGCGCAGTTTTTGAAACGCGGCTTAATCTACGAAGGCTATCGCGTCGATGTGGCCTATGATGGGCACGAAGGACTCGAACTGGCGCGGGAACAACCCCCCGATCTCGTGATCCTCGATTGGATGCTGCCCGGTTTGGATGGCCTGGAAGTCTGCCGCCGGTTGCGCGCGGCGGGCGATGTGCCGATCCTGATGTTGACGGCGAAGGAAGACGTACAGGATCGCGTCACCGGGCTGGACGCCGGAGCCGACGATTACCTCGTCAAGCCGTTTGACTTTGACGAACTCATGGCGCGGATTCGGGCGTTATTCCGGCGCGCGCAGCCTTCTTCGCGGCCCGAAGTCTTGAGATTTACCGATCTCACGCTGGATACCGGCACGCATCGCGCCCAACGTGGCGAGCGGTTTATCGATCTCACGGCGAAGGAATACGAACTGCTCGAATTATTCATGCGCAACCCGCGCCGGGTGCTGACGCGCGAACTGATTTTTGACCGCGTATGGGGCTATGACTTCGGGGGCGAGAGCAACATCATTGAGGTTTACGTGCGCTATCTGCGGCAAAAAACCGAAGAGAACGACGTACCGCGTTTGATCCATACGGTGCGCGGCGTGGGATACGTTTTACGCGAAGATGAGTAGCTATTTTCTCACTCTACCGGATTTTGTGGCACATAAAGAAACGGTTGAATTGACGTCGAAATCAATAGATTTTGAAGCCAATTGTCGTGATAAA
>JAFGJA010000061.1 GCA_016929355.1 Anaerolineae bacterium
GAGGGCCAATCCCAACCGAGCACGGAGAATTGATCATCAGGTTTCCACCAACCATAACTCTGTCCCTCAATGATGCCAAAAACCACCGCCGCCAGCCCAAAACCACCCAACAGCGTGCCCGGAACATCGAAATAATGCCGGGTATTCGGATCGCGCGATTCATGGATCGCCCAGAACGCCCCAAATATGGCAACAATAACAATGGGAATGTTGATGTAAAACGCCCAATGCCACGACGCATGATCGGTCAGCCAACCGCCGATCAAGGGACCAAGCGCCGCCGCGACACCCGCCGTTGCGCCCCAAATCCCAAACGCGATCCCGCGCTCCTTGCCCTTAAAGGTGGTGGTCACAATCGATAATGTACTCGGACTGAGAATCGCCGCGCCGACGCCCTGAATCGTGCGGCTGAGAACCATCATTGTGATCGAATTGGATAACCCGACCAGCGCCGATCCGATCCCGAAAATGATCACGCCGACGATGAACAGCAAGCGCCGCCCGTACTGGTCCCCGATTTTGCCCCACAAAATCAACGTGGCGGCATAAACCAGCGAGTAAATGGTGTTCACCCACTCAGCATCGCGGAACGTCGCGTCAAAATCCGCCACAATCGACGGAATGGTTACATTAACGATGGTCGCATCCATAATGACCAGCGTCAGACTCAAACTGAGGATCAGCAGCGCGATCCAGCGCCGTTCATGGTGCATCGATCCTTCTTTGACCAGCATCGGATCAGTTTGTGTACTCATACAGGTAATTTTCCCTTTGCCTCATAACGAAATTGATTCAGCCCGCCTTCGGCTGAATACTGCGCTCAAACATGGTGATCATTTGCGCCATATACACGGCTTGGTCCGGCATAGCATGATCGTGCTGCAACGGTTCGTACTCCTGCATCGATACGTTACTGAGCGCCCACATTGCGCTGACGATCACGCTCGGCGCGAGATCGGGCGTGATCGTCCCCGCCGCCTGCCCCTGCTGGATGATCACGATCAGCCGGTCCAACGTTTGCGCGTGACTCGCCATCAAATCCGGGCTGTTATGAAAAACCGGCACGATTTCGTCACGCCCCACGTTGATCAAGCCGCGCATCGGGGTAATGTGCCCTTCCATCAAATAGTGCATGGTTTGTTGCAGGCGTTCGATAGGCGGCTGATCAGCAGTCGAATCCAACCAGGCCATAAATTGCTGCGTATGCTGCTGCATCAAGCTCACTAACATGGCGTCTTTGCTGGCGAAATGCTGGTACACCGTCGCCTTGCTGATGCCGACCTCATCCGCGAGATCGTCCATTGTGACCTGCGCAAACCCGCGTTCGGTGGACAGCGTTTCCAGCGCATCCAGAATCGCGGCTTCGCGCGCATCCCACTGCTGTTGTTGATAACGTCCGCGTGGCACAAGACCTCCTTCCTGACTAAAACTCGTAAGTTTAGAATAAAACTGATCGGTTTAATTGTCAACTGGCAGGTCGGAGCGTTCGATTAAAGAAGCGTATGAGGCTTCATTTGAAGAACGTTTGAACGTTTGGTGTTTGCTGCTTTTTGTTATATGCTGAGGGTAAATTGTTGATTCTGGACTTTGAACGTATGTTCTATCGTGTTATAATTGAGATGCAATGCTGCAACTTTTCAATGGACGCAAAATCGCTGGCCCGCGCACCAGTGATTGGAATGACCAGGTGTAAACACTATGCGACGACCAGGCAGACAACAAGCAGACGACGACGAACGCCAGCCTAAAGACGAACAAAATGAGCGTAGAGGATTCAGGCTAGGCCGTTCGCGCGATGACACGACTGATTCCGACAATGATCGCGGATCGGGGCGAGATACCGCATCCGGTGACGATTGGAATTTTGCGCGCAATCGCTATGCCGGAATGCGTCGCCCCCAGGGAACTGACACCGGCAAACCTGCTGATAAGGATAGCAAAAAAGACGATGATTCCGGTGGTGGACGCAGTTTTTTGCGTCGCAATCGCGGCGGCGAAGCTGATGAGGCCGATAAAACTAACAAAAAAGATGACGATGCGGGCGGCGGACGGCGCTTCTTCCGGCGCGGTCAGGACGATGATAATAAAGCCGACGCGAAAAATGAGCCGCGCGCCCGCTCATCGGCGTCTTTTGCGGCGGGCGGCACACCAAGCACCTCAGCGCGTAGCAAAAAAGATGATGCGGATGATGACAAGGACAAATCAGGCGGACGGTTTAATCGTTTCCGGTTAGGTGGCAAAAAAGAGGATGACGCCAATAGCGATAAGCAGACAGAAGATCGTCTAAAAAGCGCTGCCGAGCGACGCGGGAGCCAATCGCGGCGCACATCAGCCACCAGTCCTTTCCGCAGCGAGCGCGACAAAGACGACACAACCCATACCGAACGGCGCACCGGGTCTTCCTATCTGGACCGGAACCGCACGGGGACAGGCGGCAGTAGCAGCAGTGGTAGTAGTGCCAGCCCTTACCGCAGCCCCAGCCAATCGCGGCGCACATCAGCCACCAGCCCTTTCCGCAGCGAGCGCGACCAGGACGACACAACCCATACCGAACAGCGCACCGGGTCTTCCTATCTGGACCGGAACCGCACAGGTACGGGCGGCAGTAGCAGCAGCAGCAGCAGTAGTAGTAGCCCTTACCGCAGTTCCAGTTCCGCGAATCGCACTCCGGCTTCGAGTTTTTCCCGCCGGGATCGTGACGATGACGAAAAAAAGGACGATGACGCCAGAGATCAGCGCACCGGGTCTTCCTATCTGGACCGCAATCGCACGGGTACGGGCGGCAGTAGCAGTAGCCCTTACCCCAGTTCCAGCCAGACGAGTCGCACCCCGGCTTCGAGTTTTTCCCGCCGGGATCGTGACGATGACGAGAGAAAAGACGATGATGCCAGAGATCGGCGTCCGGGATCACCATATCAGAGCCAGCGTCCGGCGACCCCGTCCAGCAATTTTGATCGTTCCCGCACCAGTCCAACCGGCGTAGCGCCGCGTTCCTCGCGTCCGGCTGGCGCGCCGCGCCCAACAGGGCGGACGGAAGAAACGAAAAAACCGGAAGAAAAGAAAGGCGGCATTTTTTCCCGTCTTAGTGGAAGCCGGGGCAAACAACCTGACGCGGCGAAACCCGCCGAGAAAAAAGATGCATCCCCGCCGCGATCCAGTATGCTGCGTTCTGGCACAGCGACAGGTACGACGCCTGGAGCAGCGACTAGCCGCCAGAGCACTACATCACGCAGCAGTGCCTCATCCGGCCAAATCGCCAGAGCCAGACCTGCCGATACCAGCACAACGCGCCGTTCATCGCCCCACAAGAGCGCCGCGCAATCCGCCGTCAAAGCAGAATCACCGGCGGCGGCCCGTAAATCGAACCGCCGGGCGCGTCCGGTAGATGCGCCTAAACAACGAAGCCGCGCCGGAGTCAAAAAGTCTGATCCGTTGCCCGATGCCCAGGCTAAAGGCGCATTTACGCTGCATCAAGGGCTGGACCTGGATCGTAAGCTCGATCTGATCGGTCTAACGCTGATCTTTTTCGCGGTCATCACGTTTTCGGCGGTGCTCCCATCGCTGTCGTTCGGGGCCATGCCGCAGCCCGAAGGCGGTTTGAGTGGGACTGTCAACGATATACTTTCCCAGGCTTTTGGTCGGGGCAAGATTGTGTGGCCGATAGTGGCCTTTGGCCTCGGCGTTTGGTTGATGGTGCAAAAGTTTGAAGACGCGCACATCGAACTCGACTATTTTCGTATTGTGGGTGTGATCAGTCTGTATGCTTGCGCATTGACCTGGATTCAGATGATCGAGCTATTCAACAATACGCAGCCAAGCATAGAATTGTTTGAACCTATCTCCCGCACCTTAGCGCTGGACGATGGCGGGGGAGGCGGTTGGATCGGTCATCAGATATACATCTTGCTCCTGGGTCAACTGCTCGATTTTGGCGCGATCTCCGTGCTGGTTGCCTGGTTGGTCATGTCACTGATGCTCACCTTCGATCTCTCATTGGTCGAACTGCTAGCGCCGGTTATTGGTTTCTTCGGTTTCTTGCACATTGATCGGGCAGCGCGCGCGCGCAAACGGGCCGCTAAAGAAGCGATGACCGCTGATGTGATGGCGGCGATGCGTCCCGGTGAAAAAGCGGAGCAACTGACCCTTGCTGCGGCAGCCAACACCACCCAGGCCGCAAGTACCGACGCTGCGCCCGCCGTACCCGATCCCAATTCACCACCCAAACCACCGCCCGAACATCGCCATCGGCGTTTATTAGGGCGGCGCGGTAAAGAGGAAACCGAGGACACTCAACCCGAAGCGGCAGAAGCTGCCGAGCCTGCGGTTGCCACTGAAGCATCCGAATCGGTGGAAGCACCACAAGTGGGACAAGCGGCACAAGTGCCTTCGCGTTCCACGCCGATCATTAACCGGCGGCCTGCATACGCTGACTCCGCCGAAGCGGTTGATGACACGGGCGCGGCGCAAGCCGGAGCCGCGCAAGAAGCAAGCATTACCCCGGCGAATGAAGAAGCAGACGCAGCCGAAGGACCAGCGCGCCGCCGAATGCCCCGTTTACGGCGCACAACGGGGTCAATGGATGCAGTCAAAGTTGAGGATCATTCAGCCGATAATCAGGCAGATAACAGCGCCGCCGGTAAGACAGATGATCAAACCGATGCTCAGGAAGAAAAATCAGGTGGCGGGCGCTTCGGATTTCTCCGCCGCCGACGCGATACGGGTGAAGCAGAAACCAGCGCAAACGCTGTTGATGCGCTAGCCCAGTCGGCCACATCCGATAAATCAGGCGACGTTAGCAGCGCCGCCAGGCCGGATGCGACCAGTGATGAGGCACTTCCCCCGATTCCAGTGCCGTCGCATCGCAGTTCAGCCGCAGCTACAGTGAGCGAAGGCGAAGCCGCAGCGAGTACAGACGCAGAACCGGTGAAACCATCGCGGTTTGGCAGCTTATTCCGGCGCGGCAAGTCCGAAGCAGCAGAGGCAGCAACAGAGACGGAAGCCGAGATAGCGTCAGTGGCGGTAGTAGAACCAGTAGAGGCAAAAACCGCGCCAACGGCAACTGCCCCTACATCACCACCCACGCGACCTGATCGCGCTGCCGCGCAAGCGGGCGATGAAACACCCGCGCCATCAGCGCAGACAGAAGACGAATTTGCCCACCGGTTCGGTAGGCCGCGCCCAGAACGTGATTCGCAAACTGAAACCACGCGATATACCGATTCCGAACGCTCGGCGGCAGCGTTTGATCGATCCGCATCGCGCGCCACCGGCAGCACGTCCGACGGTGAGCGTCCCCGCCGCCGCATACCGTCCCTGACGAGTCCGTTTACCGATCTGGATGATGAAGCCACCGCCGATGAAAAATCGGAACAAGATGAAGTGCGTGCCGAACAGCACGGATCGAACGTCTTGGCGGCGGCGGCAGGTATGGCGGGAATAATGGGGGCCGCGACGGTCATGGATAGTTTGAATCGCCGCCGCGCACCAACCGCAGACGCGGAGTCTGACGATACGACGCCCGACGATGCAGAGCAGATGGATCGTTTCCCGCGCCGCACATTGCCGGGGATGCAGCGTTACCCAACCGGGCGATCTGCGAATGGGGATGCTGAAAACGCAGCGCCTACCGGTCAAACCGTAGCGGCGGAGTCAGCTAATGCAGCAGAAACAGCAGACAAGATCGTCTCTGCGCCCCATACATCAAATGATCCGTTGCCAACGCAGCGCGCGTCATCACCGGCACGGTTTGCCAGTCCGTTTGCATCGTCGGCGGCGGTTGGCACAGAAGACAGAAATTCGGACACATCAGATGCAATAGACGCAACAGATGATGCGCAAGCAGCAACACAACCTGCCGCGCGTGTCTCGCCGTTTGGTGCGCTTGATGATGAGCCGGATCATGACGCCGCGGAAGCCGAAATCACCCAAACCGCATCAGAACCGCGCGCGCAACCGGCCCGGCCTGACTTGCTCCGCCGCCGCCAAAAATTGACCGAGCGCAATCGCGCGGCCCGGTTCGCCCCAGTACCTAAAATGGGACAAACCGC
>JAFGJA010000508.1 GCA_016929355.1 Anaerolineae bacterium
CCCATCAGTTCGGCGGGCCAGATGATCGTATGGAACTCAATGTTGTCCTTACCGATGAAATTGTAAACTTTGGCAGCGGGGTTGTACCACCATTTTTTCCAGGCGTCGGGCTGGCCGGTGTTTTTGGCCCATTCCAGGCTGGCGGTGAAATAACCCATGACCGCTTCCAACCACACGTACATGCGTTTGTCTGCCCAACCCTCAAGCGGAATCTTGATCCCCCACTGAATATCGCGCGTGACCGGGCGGCCCTTGAGGTCTTCGACCTTGTTTTGCGAAACGCGCAGCACCTGGGGCCGCCATTCTTCCGCTTTGCGCGGCTCATTCAGATAGTCGCGCAGGCGCTCGATAAAGGCGGGTAGATCGAGAAAATAGTGCTCGGTTTCGCGCACGACGGGCGTGCTGCCATCGGTCTTGCTGCGCGGATTGATCAATTCCACCGCATCCAGCAGATTCCCGCAGTTATCACACTGATCGCCGCGTGCATCGGTAAAGCCGCAGTTGGGACAGATTCCTTCTACATAGCGATCCGGCAGGAAACGTTTTTCCGTTTCGCTGTAGAGCAAACGCTGCGTTTGGCGGTACAGATAGCCGCCGTCAAGCAGCTTGAGGAAAATATCCTGCGCGACTTTGTGGTGATTCTCGGTGTCGGTGTGCGTGAACAGATCGTAGCTGATGCCAACGGCTTTTTGTGTCTCCAAAAAGCGGTGGTGGTAATGTTCGAACACCTCGCGCGCCGTGATGCCGAGTTTGTCCGCTTCAACGGTGATTGGTGTACCGTGCGCGTCCGATCCGCTCACCATCAGGACATGATTTCCTTTCAGGCGGTGATAGCGGGCGTAAATATCGGCGGGTAAATAGGCTCCGGCCAGATGTCCGGCGTGCATGTCGCCGTTCGCATAAGGCCAGGCGACGGAAACGTGAATGTAGTCAGGCATGATGACTCCTTGGGTGCGTAATAAGGTCGGGTAGACCAGCGAACAATTGTAACACGCAAACAAAAAACCGCCGGAATTCTCGACGGTTTAGCTTGCCGTAATCGATTATGCTCAGTTAGGCGGGCGGATGTTGCGGGCTAGTGCAGCACCAAACGCCATCGCCGGAGCATCTCCGACCACGGCAAGCGGGGCATCCGCATCATGACGCCTGATTGTGGTGCGTCGTGTAAACGTACAGTGTGTGTGTGCATGGTCTTATCATACGAGAGTTGCGCAGGTGTGTCAATAATTCAAGATGGATTTCGCGGATTGCCCCGTTAGCCGGTAAACAGGGTCGGGCGCGCGTCGCATAACGCCGCCAGAGGGGCCAGGCCAGGCCCTATCGCCAAAGTTGCTCATATACCGTTAGCATCTAGAATAGAGTGTACTGCTTTCACGAGATCAGCACATTTGCTATAGTTAAGGTATGCGGGGTAGTGCGTTAGCGAGGATAAACATGGCCGATTATCCAGATCATGAAAACTTGGATGATGGAGCAGCCGCACGCAATGAGTTCTCGGAATTGGGATCATTGATCCGGCGCGTGTTGGATCAAAACCAGGAAATTCGCACCCCCGATGATCCCCCACCTGAAACCGCGCATCATGACGATGAATCTGGTGCTGTGCGATCCCCGATTCCGGGCTATAATCGGCCCGCGCAACCCGATCCTGAAGCCGTGGAAGGAGAGTTGCCCGAATCGCCAGTTTCGCCGATTCGACCTACGGCTAAAGATCATCATACGGAACCGCAGCCGCCGCTTAAACCGACAGTGCCGGATCGCCGGGCAACAAGCGAACTGTCCCCGCGCGAACAGATGCAGCGCGCTGAAGAAGCGCTGATCCGTTTACGCGAAAAAATGGGGCAGGTAGCGGCTGAATTTGCTGCCGGGAAAATTAATCAGGATCAGTTTGACGCGATTTATGGGCGTTACAGCGAGCAGCGCGATATTACCGAGCGTTTGCTGGCGCGTGATCCGCAAACCAATGCGTGGCAGTCGGTGGTCCGTCCCGGTCATACGCAGTTTTTGCGCGATCATTACGAGGCGCGCGTGATTTCGTATGCGATTTACGCCCAGGAAACCGCCGCATTGATCAGCGTCATGGGACCCTTGCAGATCAAACCCATGCAGGCGCAGGCTGTGCTGCTGCGGCTCA
The DNA here is from genome assembly GCA_016929355.1 of Anaerolineae bacterium. Classification (GTDB taxonomy): domain Bacteria; phylum Chloroflexota; class Anaerolineae; order Aggregatilineales; family Aggregatilineaceae; genus JAFGJA01. The sequence continues at coordinate 2,135 of JAFGJA010000508.1, forward strand.
AGGATGTGAGCCAGAAGCGCGGTCAGAATCCTGGTCCGGCAAAAAAAATGATGCGCGATGGGCGTTGTGTCTTGTTTGTGCCCGGCCAACATACGGTGGCAGCCGTGATTTTTTCGCGGGAACCGGCGGGCGTGTTGGTGGCGCGTATTGTGGACTTGCACGACGATTTCGAACGCGCCAACCAGCACGCGATTCAGCGTGGGGATTACGCCACCGGGCGGATGGTTTTTCCGCACCGGGCTTTGTTTGAGGATGCGGATTATTAGTTTATTAAACTCCTGAATCCTTCGCATTTTTACCGTCACAAATCTATCTTTAGAGACACCTTGAGGTTACAACTATGCTGAAAAATAAGATTCTGGGCGGGCTATACGGGCAAGCGTTGGGTGATGCCTGGGGAATGCCCGCTTATTTTGATCTGGATGACACATGGCAGGCTTACGGGGGTTGGATCGATGAATTTAAGCCCGGCCCGCCCGATCACCCGGTGCATTTTGGCCTTCCGGCGGGGCGCATCACGGATGATTCGGAGCAGGCGTTTTCATTGGCGCGCTCGTTTATCGCACACGGCGGCGTGAGTCTGGCTGCGGCGGTTGAGGCGATCATCGCCTGGTATGACCGGGTAGGCGGCGATGAGTCGCCGTATGTCGGGCCAAGCACCCGGCGCGGCGTGCAGGCGCTCAAACGCGGCGATGATCCGACCACCACCGGCAATTGGGGCGATACCAACGGCGCACCCATGCGGATTTCGCCGGTTGGCTTGCTGCATCCCGGCGATCCGGTAGGCGCGATTCAGGATACCGTCACGACCTGTATGCCGACCCACAACACCAATGTGGCGATCTCTGGCGCGTGTGCGGTGTCGGCGGCAATTGCGATTGCGCTGACCGATCATGTCTCGTTGGATACCGTGATCACCGCCGGGATGCTGGGCGCGGACCTGGGGCGGCAGTATGGGCGCAAGTGGCTTGGCCCATCGGTCACACGCCGCATCAAGATGGCGATTGAGATCGCGCAGGGTCCGGGTAATGAACTGTTCCGGCTGCGCGAACTGTATCACGTGATCGGCACGTCGCTCTCTGTGCCGGAAACCGTCGGCGCAGCATTTGGCGTCCTGCTGATGGCGGAGGGCGATCCCAAACAAACGGCGATTTATGCGGCGAATCTTTCCGGTGATGCGGATACGGTGGGCGCGATTGCCTGTGCGATGGCCGGGGCGTATGCTGGCATTAATGCGATTGATCCTGAAATCATTGCGCAGTTGGATGCCGATGAGGTGTTTGCCGGGTATGATGTCCCGGCTTTAGCGGACGGGTTGTATGATCTGGCGGTGTAATCTTTGGTCTCTGAAAGTGATAGCGGAAACGAATGGTTAAAAAACTGATTACAATTGGCGATTTGGTGCTAGACATCATTTTTCCGGTGAGACTGCCGGTAGTTGGTGGGCAGCACCAACCCGTAGCAGATCGCCGTATTGAGCCGGGGGGGGCGGCGAATACGGTGATCACCGCGCGTCATTTGGGTTTGGATGTGCTGGTGGTTGGGACCATCGGATCAGATGTCTATGGCGAACGTATTCGAGAACCATTGGCCCAGACCGGCGCAGACTGCCGGTTTGTGGTGGCTGCACCGGATACCGCGTCAACCCTCGTGATGACGTTGACGGATCGGGCGAGCGGTGAACACGTCTTCTTGGGTCACTACGATGATGGGCCGGAAATGGCTTATCCTGATGGTCTGGATGAGCAGATCGAAGCGGCTGACGCGCTGTTTCTCTCCGGCTATACGCTGGCGGAAAAACGTATGGCGGCGGTGGCAACACGGGCTTTGGATCACGCCCATCAACACGGCGTGAAAATTTTCATGGATGTGGGGCCATTATTGCAAATGGCCGATCAGGATCAGGTGAAATGGGCGTTAGAGCGCACCTATTTGCTACTCCTGACCGAAGAAGAAGCCGCCCTGGTCACACAGGGCAAATCTGGGCCGGAGGCTTACGCGGAGTTGCTGCTGCAAGGCCCGACGTATGCCATCGTCAAGCGCGGCGCGGAAGGCTGTACCATTGTCACGGCGGAGTGGTGGTTGGAATTTCCCGGCTTCCCCGTTGAAAAAGTGATCGATACGGTTGGTGCGGGCGATACCTTCGCGGCGGCTTATATCGCGGGGGTGGTGCATGGCCTGGAAATTCGTGAATGTGCCCGGCTCGCCAATGCCACCGGTGCGGCCTGCGTCCAAAAGATCGGGTGCGGGACCAATGCGCCCACGTATGACGAGATTATGGCGGTGCTGACCACCACGGGTGAGGCGGTCAATTTCTTATGTTAACGACTGTCCCTATCCAGACTCCCGCCGGTGAATCATTAACCGATATAACGGCCCAGGTGCGCGCGGCGGTGCAGGCAACCGGCGTTGCTGCCGGTTTGTGCGCGGTGATCGTGCCGCATACCACTGCCGCGATCACGCTTAATTCGGCGCTGGATGCCGCCACCGCGACGGATATTATCGCGGACCTGCGGCGCTTGGTTCCGACGCGCGTTGATTTTCAGCACCAATACGACACTCCCGCCGATGCTGCCGGACACATCAAAGCGGCGTTGATCGGGCATAGTGTGCTGTTGGTGATTGAAGGTGGCGATCTGCTGATTGGCGGATCGCAGAGCATTTTATTTTATGAGTTTGATGGGCCGCGCGAGCGGCGTGTGCAGGTAAAGGTAATCGCTGAATGAAAGAAGCATTGGTATTTTCGAATGAAGTCGGTGCGGCGCTCATGGCTGGATCGCCGGTTGTGGCGCTGGAATCGACACTCATCACGCATGGTTTCCCCTATCCGGCGAATGTGGAAACGGCGCTGGCGATGGAAGCGGCTATCCGCGAGGAAGGCGCTATCCCGGCGACCATTGCCGTGTTAGGTGGCCGGATCAAAATTGGTTTGACTAAAGAGGAAATTGAACTGCTGGCTGGCCTGGGGCAGAATGGCGTGCGCAAATGTTCGCGGCGCGATCTGCCGATTGTGGTGGGGTTGCGGCAGTATGGCGCGACCACGGTGGCGGGCACGATGATCGTCGCGCACATGGCCGGGATCAAGGTGTTTGCGACAGGCGGCATCGGCGGTGTGCATCGCGGCCACCCGCAAGATGCTTCGGCGGATTTGATCGAGTTGGGGCATACGCCGGTAACGGTGGTGTGTGCGGGCGCAAAATCGATCCTTGATCTGTCGCTCACGTTGGAAATGTTGGAAACGCAAGGTGTGCCCATTTTGGGTTATCAAACGGATGAACTGCCCGCCTTTTACAGCCGTTCCAGCGGCCTCCCGATTGATCAGCGTGTTGATACGCCGGAGGAAGTCGCCGCTATTGCTGCCGCGCGGGATGCGCTCAAGCTCGCGCATGGTGTGCTGGTGACGGTCCCCGTACCGGAAGCCGACGAACTGCCCGCCGCCGATGCGGAACAGGCTATCGCAGAAGCCACGCGGTTAGCCGATGAAGCCGGGATCACCGGTAAAAATGTGACGCCGTTCGTGCTGGGCAAAGTGTTAGAATTGACCAATGGGCGCTCGCAGACGGCGAATATCGCGGCGTTGGTGAATAATGCGCGCGTCGGGGCGCGGATCGCGCTGGCGCTGAGTCAATAAACTTCATCCCCCAACCCCCTCTCTTGACCTGGAGAGGGGGTGTCAGGTTATAGCATTAAATTCATTGGTTTAGGACAAATATTCATGCCTCACCCTCTTGTTACTCAACTACGTTTTGCTCGCAGCGAATTTGTGCGCTGCCTGGATGGTATCACCGACGAGGATGCGCGCCGCCGTTTTATGCCCATGAACTGCATCAGTTGGATCATCGGGCATCTGGCAACGCAGGAACAATTCCTCTGGGTGGCCCAGGTTGAACAGCGCATCGTTGTGCCGGGCTTGTATGAGCTTGTTGGACATGGTCGTCCGGCCACCACACCCCCGTTCGATGAGATGTGGGCGGCGTGGCGCGCGATTACCGCCGCCGCTGATCCCTATCTCGATACATTAACCACCGAAAAATTGACCGCTCATCACCAATGGGAGGGCCAACCCTGGGGCGAGAGCATTGGCACAGCGCTTTACCGTAACCTTTATCATTACTGGTTCCATACGGGCGAAGCCCACGCGATCCGGCAGCAGTTAGGGCACACCGATCTCCCGCAGTTTGTCGGGAACATGGCCGCCGCGCTTTATACCCCTGAACAGGAGTAACAAACCGATTATGCCCCAGAAAATTATCATTGATACTGATCCCGGTGTGGATGACACGATGGCGATCTTTTTTGCGCTGGAATCGCCGGAATTAGACCTCATCGGCCTGACGACGATTTTTGGCAATGTGGATACCGAATTAGCCACGACGAACGCGCTGCGCCTGCTCGAAATTGCCGGACGCACCGATATTCCGGTAGCGAAAGGTGCGGATCACCCGTTGGTGAGGCCGTTTGGCGGCGGAGTCGCGTTTGTGCATGGCGATGATGGGCAAGGTAATGTGCATCTGCCGCCGCCGCAAACGAAAGCCATCGCGCAGTCTGCCGCCGAATTCATCATCGAACAGGTGATGCGCGCGCCGGGTGAGATCACGCTGGTTCCGGTGGGACCGCTCACGAATATCGCGCTGGCGCTACGGCTCGAACCGCGTATCGCGCAGAACGTCAAGGAAGTGGTCCTCATGGGCGGTAATGCGCTGTGTCCCGGCAATGCAACCCCCGCCGCCGAAGCGAATATCCACAACGATCCCGAAGCCGCCGATGTGGTGTTCGGCGGGACGTGGCCGGTGACGATGGTCGGGTTGGATGTGACACATCAGGTTAACATGACCCGCGCGCACCTTGCCCAATATGGTGCGGCGGATAACCCGATAGCGCAGCATATCGCCCAAATTGTGCCACATTACCAGCACTATTTTGAAAGCGCTTATGGTGCCGACGGTATTTACGTCCACGATTCATCGGCGGTAGCTTATGTGATCGATCCGTCGCTGTTTACGGTGGAACGCTGGCCCGTGCGCGTCGAAACGCAGGGCTTCAGCCGGGGTAAAACGTGGCCGAATATGTTGAGTTTTGAACTGCCGCCCTGGGAGAATCGCCCTCTGGTCACCTGCTGTGTGGGTGTTGATGGCGCGGGCGTGGTTGAGTTGGAATTGTCGCGGCTGACGTAGTAACACGCGGATAAACGCAGATTCTTTGATTCATTTAATGGAGATTTTTGTATGACACGCAAAATGATTATTGACACCGACACCGCCTCGGATGATGCGGTAGCGATCATGATGGCGCTGCAAACGCCGGATATTGAGGTCGAGGCGATCACGGTGGTATCCGGCAATATGCCGGTAGCGCAGGGCAGCAATAACGCGCGCTACGTGGTCGAATTGTGCGGCAAAACTACGCCTGTGTATCACGGTGCGGAAAAACCCCTCATGCGCGAAACGTATCACGCCCACTGGTTTCATGGCGTGGATGGGATGGGCGGCATGGACTATAAAGCCACCACGCCACCCGCCGAGGGCAACGCGGTTGATGTGCTGATCGATACGATCAAAGCGAATCCGGGGATTATCCTGGTCGCGTTAGGCCCGCTCACGAATGTAGCGCTGGCCGTGGGTAAAGCGCCGGAGATCGTGGCAAACGTGAGTCGCTGCGTGGTGATGGGTGGTGCGGCGAATGTGGTGGGCAATGTGACGCCCGCCGCCGAATACAACATCTGGTGTGATCCCGAAGCGGCGCGGATTGCGTTCCGATCTGGTTTGCCGGTGGAGATGGTCGGCTGGGAATTGTGTCGGGGCGGGGCGAATCTGGATGATGACGAGATGCGGTATTGCAAGGAAACGATCAATACGTCGCTCGCCCACATGACGATTGACAGTAATTTCTCCGCCATCGAAGCCAACCGGAACTGGCTTGGTGATCCCGGCCTGGGTTTGCCCGATCCGGTAGCGATGGCAATTGCGATTGATCCGACGATCTGCACCAAGAGCAGCAAACATTACGTCGAGGTGGAGTGTGATGGGACGTATACACGCGGGATGACGGTGGTCGATCAGCTTGGATCGGCGGGGCGCGACGTGCGGAACGGCATGAAAAGCGTGCCGATGTGGGAGGAACTCGTCAACAAGGGTGAACCGCATATCACCGTCTGTTGGGAAATTGATAACGCGCGCTGGAAAGAGTTGCTGTACAAGACGATGCAGGTTTAATATCTCATCCCCGGCCCCCTCTCCAAACACGGAAAGGGGGAGTTTGGTTATGGATTTGACACGATTCGCGGACTCCGAAAATGAATTTTGACTACGACTTTCTCGGCGTGGGTGGGCTGGCGCTGGACTTGGCCTTGCAGGTCGAGCAGTTGCCGCTCGCTGATGAGAAATATCCCGCCCAACTCACCGGTAAATTGCCCGGCGGCTTTATCGCTAACGCGACCTGTGCGGCGGCGCGTCTTGGGTTGCGCGCGGCGTATGTGGGCTGCGTCGGGGATGATGCCGAGGGGGAATTGCTGCGCGCGGATTTCGTGGCGCGGGGTGTGGATACTGCCGGATTGGTGACAGTTCCCGGCGAACCTACGCCATTTACCGTTGTTGTGACCGATCAGCAGGGCCACCGCGCGATCCTGCTGCCCTCATTTGCCCTCTATCGCGCCGACCTTACGCCCGATCAACTCGCGTTGGCGCGGCGCGCGCAAATCGTCTACACGTTTCCGCGCGATCTCGCGTGGTGTCAGCAGTTACACGCCGCTACTCAGGACTCTGGCGGTGCGCTGGCGTTGGATGTCGAAACCGCGATTTCATTGCCGCACGCTGATCTGCTCGCTGCGATCCGCTTGGCGGGGATCGTGTTTTTCACCGAAGCGAGTTTCGCCGCGTTTGATCGGCTCGCACCGCAGACCTTGATCCAGCCGGGTCAAATCTTTGTGATCACGGCGGGGAATCGTGGTGCATCGGCCTGGCAAACTGGCATGGCGGAACCCATCTTCCGTCCCGCGCGAGTTGTCGAAAAGGTGGTTGATACGACAGGCGCAGGCGATTGTTTCCATGCGGCGTTTATGGCAGCGCATGGGCCGGGCGCAGATTTGCCGGCGACGTTGGAATTTGCGCACGCCGCCGCCGCGCTCAAGGTGAGACATGCCGGGGCGCGCGGTGGGTTGCCGACTCGCGCCGAGGTCGAAACCCTGCTGAACGCTGATTAACGTGGCTGTTCGCTGATCTGCCGCGCCCTTCCGCGCCAAGGCGCGGTACGCCTTCGCTCGCGAAGGCGTAGACAATCGCAGATTGTCAAGGGCGCGGCGTGAACGCCCGGCGTGCGATAAAATATCCCGTATCGCCAACCCCAATTTCTGTCAACTGACAACTCAAGCAATGTATTATTGTCTCTATCCCTCTTAAGCAAGGAGCAGTCTAATGAGAACCAAAATGCGTTTAGCGGGCCTCCTGATGATCATCGTATTGGTGATCGCTGCCGCGCTGCCGGTGGGCGCGCAGGGGAAAACGATCCCCTTTGCCGCGATCACACAGGATCAAGTGGTGTTGTATGGCATGAGTGATGCGCCAACGGTGGTGCAGTTGCCCGGCGAGATACAGGACTATCGCAATCTGATATGGAGTCCTGATGGCCGGGAATTGATCGTGATGACCGCCGACCAGGATTATCACTGGCAGTTATTCATGATCCATACGGATGGCACGGCCCCTACCGCGATCCTGAATGGGATGCAGGTGGGCCTCCCGGTGAATTTCACCTCTGAAAACCATCTGTTGTACGCGCAGGATACCGGCGAAGTGACCGAAAACGATCCGATGTTCAGGCCGATTCTGGAAGTGATGACTGCTTCGCGTCAGGCTCCGCTTGGTTCGTTGGGGCGTTTTTCGTATGGAGTCGGCTGCGGCGGCGGATCATCGATTCCGGTGCATTGGCTCTATTGGAATGAAACGGGTTCCAGTCCCGGCAATAGTCCTCAAGTGCTGGCCTTGACGCCCTATGGTGTGGTGCATAGCACCAACTGCAC